>JBGPYB010000189.1:0-8267 GCA_041493035.1 Vicinamibacteria bacterium
CGCGGTTCAGGACGCCGGGATGATCCTGGACTCGGGCGACGAGTGTGTGCCTCACGCAATCACCTCCTGGTCCTGCGCCGGGCGGCGGATCATGGCGTGGAGATCGGCGCCCGCGGGAACCATCGGATAGACCGCCTCCTCCTTCTCGACGCGGAAGTCGACGAGGGCGGCCTGGCCCGAAGCGCGGACTCCCTCGACGGTGGGCACGATCTGCGAGCGACGCGTGACCCGGTGCCCCGCGATCCCATAAGCGGCAGCGAGAGCCACGAAGTCCGGCGACAGCATGGGAGTCGCCGCGTAGCGCTTGTCGTAGAAGAACTCCTGCCACTGGCGGACCATGCCGAGGTAGCCGTTGTTGACGACGGCGATCTTCACGTCGAGGTTCTCCTGTCGGAGGGTGGCCAGCTCGCACTGGGTCATCTGGAAGCCGCCGTCGCCCGCCACGACCCAGACCTCGGCGTCGGGGCGCGCCATCTTGGCGCCGATGGCCGCCGGGAGGGCGAAGCCCATGGTTCCGAGGCCCCCCGAGGTGATGAGGGTGCGGGCGCGCTCGTGGGGGTAGTACTGGGCCTCCCACATCTGATGCTGGCCCACGTCGGTCACGACGATGGCGTTCCCCTGGGTCGTCTCCCAGAGATCGTGGATCACATGGGCCGCGTACAAGTGCCCCTGGTCGTCCTGGTGGAGGATGTCGCGGGACTTGGTGTCGGCCCGCCACTCGTCGATCTGGCGGCACCAGGCGTCGTGACGCTTCGCCGGGACCTCGGGGACGAGGGCGGCCAGGACATCGTGCAGATCGCCCACGATGCCGACGTCAACGGGCACGTTCTTGCCAACCTCCGACGCATCGATCTCCACGTGGATCTTCTTGGCGTTGGGGGCGTAAGTCTTGAGGTTCCCCGTGACGCGGTCGTCGAAGCGCATCCCGAAGGCCAGGATCAGGTCGGCCTGCTGGATCGCCGAGTTGACGTAGGCCTCGCCGTGCATCCCCATCATGCCGAGGCAGAGGGGATGACTTGCCGGGAAGCCGCCGAGACCGAGCAGCGTGAGAGCCACTGGCGTGTGGGTCTTCTCGACGTAGGCCATCAGCGCCTGACCGGCTCCCGACTTCATGACTCCGGCGCCGGCCAGGATGATGGGCCGCTCGGCCTTGGCGATGAGCTCGATGGCCCGCGCCGCGTCCTCGCGCCGGAGCGTCGGCACGCTCTTCCCTTTCGCTCCCGGAAGCTCCACCGTCTCCGGCCAGACGAACTCGGTCTTGGCCTGCTGGGCGTCCTTGCAGATGTCGACGAGAACGGGACCGGGACGCCCTTCCTTCGCGATGGCGAAGGCCTCACGGATCGCCTGGGCCACGTCCCTGGCCTCGGTCACCAGGACGTTGTGCTTCGTGATCGGCAGCGTGATGCCGGTGATGTCGATCTCCTGGAAGGCATCGGAGCCGAGGAGCTTCGACGGAACCTGACCCGTGATGAAGACCGTGGGCGTCGAGTCGAGCATCGCCGTGGCGATGCCGGTGACGAGGTTCGTCGCCCCGGGGCCCGACGTGGCCACCGCGACGCCGACCTTGCCGCTGGCCCGGGCGTAGCCATCGGCCATGTGAGCGGCGCCCTGCTCGTGGCGAACGAGGACGTGGCGAATGGGAAACTCGAGCATCGCATCGTAGGCCGGGAGGATGGCGCCGCCGGGATAGCCGAAAACCGTATCGACTCCCTCGCGCAACAGGCTCTCCCAGAGGATCTGCGCCCCGGTCATGATCACGCTCAACCTCCTGACGCCCCCGAACGGCCCCTGAAACGCGAAACCCCCGAGGCTTCAACCCCGGGGGCCCTGTCGGTCTCTACCGGCTTTCGCCTTAGATCCCAGGACCCCCGCGCGGTCCAACGAGCAGGACCCGCAGGAGCGGTACCAGGTCCCGCAGGGACGCCTGCGCCAGCGCGCCCGACTCCCCCCCGCGGGTTGGATTCAAGAAAACCATCCGAACGGTCGGTAGGATATCACGGCAGGGGGGCTTGTCAAGCCTCTGCCCAAAAGGACACCACGGAGACACGGAGCAGGACGCTGGATTGCGCGCTCGCGCCAGAAGCCGAACGGGCCGAGTGTCGCCCGGCCGCCTCAGACGCCGCAGCAGAGACTGCGACAAGCAAGCCGAAGGATCTAGTCGGTCACGGCGCCGAGGCTGCTGCTCGAGACGAGCTTGGCGTACTTGGCGAGGACGCCGGTCGTGTAACGGGGAGCCGGGGGTTTCCAGGCCGCGCGGCGGCGGGCGATCTCGTCCTCGGGGACGTCGAGCTGCAAGATGCGCCTCTCGGCGTCGATGGTGATCGGGTCCCCTTCCTTCACGAGGGCGATGGTGCCGCCGACCGCGGCCTCGGGGGCGACGTGGCCGACGACCATGCCGTACGTTCCGCCCGAGAAGCGCCCGTCGGTGATGAGACCGACCGAGTCGCCGAGCCCCGCGCCGATGATCGCCGACGTCGGCGAGAGCATCTCGCGCATCCCGGGTCCGCCCTTCGGTCCCTCGTAGCGGATCACGACGATGTCGCCCGCTTTGATGCGCCCTGCCAGGATCGCCTCGAGGCAACGCTCCTCCGACTCGAAGACCCGCGCCGGACCCGTCATCCGCGATTTCTTGACGCCCGTGATCTTCGCGACGGCGCCTTCCGTCGCGAGGTTCCCGCGGAGGATCGCCAGGTGTCCCTGTGGGTAGAGCGGCCGGTCCCACGGACGAATCACGTCCTGATCGGTGCGCGGCTCGGCCGGCACGTCCTTGAGGCTCTCGGCCAACGTCTTGCCCGTGATCGTCAGGGCGTCGCCGTGGAGCAGGCCGTGAACGAGAAGCATCTTCATGACTTGCGGGATGCCGCCGGCTTTGTGGAGATCGGTCGCGACGTATCGGCCCGAGGGCTTGAGGTCACAGAGAACAGGCACCCGCCCGCGGATGCGCTCGAAGTCGTCCAGCTCCAGGGGCACGCCGGCGGAGTGGGCGATGGCCATGAGGTGGAGAACGGCGTTGGTGGAACCGCCCGTGGCCATCACGACCGTGATGGCGTTCTCGAAGGCCTCGCGCGTCAGGATCTGGCGCGGCAGGAGCCGCTTCCGCAGGGCCGCGACCAGCACATCTGCCGACGCCGCGGTGCTCTCGGCCTTCTCGGCGTCCTCGGCCGCCATCGTCGACGATCCGGGCAGGCTGAGCCCGAGTGCCTCGATGGCCGACGACATGGTGTTGGCCGTGAACATCCCGCCGCAGGAGCCCGCGCCGGGACACGCCTTACGCTCGATGTCGAGAAGCTGCGCGTCGTCGATCTTCCCCGCGGCATGCTCCCCCACCGCTTCGAAGACGCTGACGACCGTGAGGTCGCGCCCCCCCAGGTGCCCGGGCTTGATGGTGCCGCCGTAGACGAAGATCGCCGGGATGTTGAGTCGCGCGATGGCGATGAGAGCGCCTGGCATGTTCTTGTCGCAGCCGCCGATGGCGAGGACCGCGTCCATGCTCTGGGCGTTGCAGACAGTCTCGATGGAGTCGGCGATCACCTCGCGCGAGACGAGGGAGTACTTCATCCCCTCGGTCCCCATGGAGATGCCGTCGCTCACGGTGATGGTACCGAAGACCTGGGGCATGGCGCCCGCTTTGCGCAGCGTGGCCTGGGCCCGCTCGGCCAAATCGTTGAGGCCAAGGTTGCAGGGAGTGAGATTGCTGTAGGCGTTGGCCACGCCCACGATCGGTTTGGCGAAGTCGGCATCGCCGAAGCCCACGGCGCGGAGCATGGCCCGGTTCGGCGAGCGCTGGGCCCCGTCGGTGATGAGCTTGCTGCGTCGTTCGTCGGTCATGGTCTCCCTCGTCTGCGGCCGCTAGCCCGCCAGGAAAAGCGTGTAGGCCGCGTTGTGCGGCTCGGGAGTGTAGCGGTAGCCGAGCCGATCGAGGAACGCGTGGAAGGCGTCGTGGTCGGCGTCGGGAACCTCGAAGGCTGCGAGGACACGGCCAAAGTCCGAGCCGTGGTTCCGGTAGTGGAAGAGGCTGATGTTCCAGCGTCCTCCGAGGGTTTCGAGGAACTGGAGCAGCGCGCCGGGGCGCTCGGGGAACTCGAAGCGGTAGAGGCGTTCGTCCCGCACACCGGGCGCGCGGCCGCCGACCATGTGGCGCACGTGGAGTTTGGCCGTCTCGTTCTCCGACAGATCCGCGGTGTCGTATCCCCGGGCGATGAGGGCCGACGCCAGGTCGGCGGCATCTTGACGCGATGCCGTGCGCACGCCGACGAAGATGTGGGCCTGCGCGCGGCCGCTCAGCCGATAGTTGAACTCGGTAATAACCTTGCGGCCGATGACCGCGCAGAATTCCTGGAACGCGCCGGGACGCTCGGGGATCGTGACGGCGAGGAGCGCCTCTCGCGACTCCCCCAGCTCCGCGCGCTCGGCCACGAAGCCAAGACGGTCGAAGTTCATGTTGGCGCCCGAGAGGATCGCGACGAGGTCCAGATCGCGCACACCTTCGCGCTCCACCCAGGCCTTGAGCCCCGCCACCGACAAGGCGCCCGCCGGCTCCATGATGCTTCGCGTGTCATCGAAGACGTCCTTGATCGCGGCGCAGATCTCGTCGTTGGAGACGCGCACGACGCCGTCGACGCTCTCCTTGGCGATGGCGAACGTCTCCTCCCCTACCTCGCGTACAGCAACGCCGTCGGCGAAGATCCCGACGTCGTCCAAACGTACGCGGCGCCCCGCCTCGAGGGAGCGGTACATGGCGTCGGCCTCGAAGGGCTCGACGCCGAAGACCTTGACCTCGGGGATGAGCGCTTTGATGTACCCCGCGATGCCGGCGATGAGGCCGCCACCCCCCACCGCGACGAAGACAGCGGAAAGCCGGCCGCGGCTCTGGCGCAAGACCTCCTCGCCGATGGTCCCCTGCCCCGCGATCACCAGCGGATCATCGAAGGGCGGAATGAAGGCGAGGCCGCTCTCGGCCACCATGTGGTCGCAGTGGTCCTTCGCCTCGGAGTAGTTGTCCCCCGCGAGAACGACTTCGGCGCCGAGATTCCGCACCGCTTCGACCTTGATTTCAGGGGTGGTCTTCGGCATCACTATCACGGCGTGGATGCCGAGATGGCGGGCTGAGTAGGCGACCCCCTGGGCGTGGTTGCCCGCGCTGGCGGTGATGACGCCCTTGGCCCGCACCTCGGCCGGCAGGTGCGCGATCTTGTTGTGCGCTCCGCGCAGCTTGAAGCTGAAGACCGGCTGGAGGTCCTCGCGCTTCAGGAGGACGCGGTTGCCCAGGCGGCGAGAGAGCCGCGGAGCGTCGTCGAGGGGCGTCTCGCGGGCGACGTCGTAGACGCGGCTCGTGAGCACGCGCTGCAAGAGCGTCTTCCCCCCGTTTCCCGGCGATCCCATGATGGGGAGCGACGTTACGCGTCACCGCCGCGGCTGTCAACGAGCCACCAGCGAAGAGCCGCGAGCGCGAAGATGTGAGGCTGATCAAGTCGCCGCCAAGCGCTCGCGGGTGCGTCGCTCGAAGCCGGGCATGCCCAGAGCCGCGCTCGACCGAGGCGCAGGTTGACCCGCCCCGCCGGCCGGTGGGATGATCCCACCATGATCGTTACCCTAGACGAGAAGCGCCGTTTGACCGTGCCCGTGGCCCTCGCACCCGCGGTCCCCGGCGACGCCTTCGACGCCCGCTTCGACGAGGAGGAAGACTCCATCGTCTTCCGCCGCGTCAAACGCGGCAGGAGCTGGATCGAGGTGCTGAAAACGTGCCCGGTTCCCATGGACGACCTTCAGCCGCGAAGCCGGGAGTATCCGAGGAAACGCAAGCTGTGAGCTGGCTGCTCGATGCGGATGTGCTGAGTCAGCCTGCGAAGCGGCGAGGTGACCGCCGGGTCGTCGCCTGGCTGGAGCAAGAGGAAGCTCGCTGCCACACGAGCACGATCGTCATTGCCGAGCTCGCGTACTGGGTCCGCACGAAGCACGGCCGGGACCGCGAGGCGCTTCAAGCGTGGCTGCGCCAGTTGCTGGACGCGATGGAGGGCCGCGTCCTGGGATTCAGCGTGGCGGTCGCCCACGTGTGGGCAGAACAGCAGAGAGCGCTCGACCGGGCTGGGCTGCGAATGCCGTTGGCGGACAGCTACATCGCCGCCACTGCACGCCGCCACGGGCTGACGGTCGTTACCGGGAATGATCGCGACTTTCAGCGACCCGGTGTGAAGGTCTTCAATCCCTTCGAGAACTCGGCGTAGGGGTGGGTGGGGCGCGGATCCAGCGGCGTGCAGCCTAGAGGCGCTCTACCTCAGCCCTTCGACGAGAAAGAGGTCGGACAGCGTGCGCGTGTAGCCGTACACGTAGGCCCGCCCGTCGGGCGTGGGGTAGAAGAGGTCGACGTCCGTGACGCCGGCGGGATCCGACGGTCGCAGCGTCCTCCAAGGCTGCTTGCGGCCCGACTCGAGATCGAGCAGAGCGATGCTCGCTCTTGTGCCGTCTGCCGCGTAGCCATAGCGAACGAATAGCCGGCGGCCATCGGCGCTGAAGCGGATCGGTTGATCGCCCTTTTCGAGGCCGCGAATCGGACGAGGCTCGCCGCCGGTCAGGGGATAAAGCAAGTAGGGCACCGCGTTATAGTCGCTCCCGGCCGGGACCCACGCTCCATCGGGCGTCGTGAGCGCATAGTCGGTGAAGACGCCCTCAGGCGTGATCGGTTTCGGAAGGCCGTCCGGCAGCTCCTGCACGAAGAGCCTCCGGCGCCTGTCCTGTTCGCTGGCGCTGAGGAGTATGTGACGCCCATTGGGCAGAAACCGGGCATCGAGATACGATCGGACCGTGCCGCGCGAGACATCGCGCGGCTCGCCTGCCCCTGTCGGAAGGATGGCCAGGGCAGTCCCGATGCCCTCCGCGCTGTCCTTCCACACGAGGACTGAGCGCCCGTCCGAAGACAGCGAGTTGGGCGCGCCGCCGCCGAGCCGGACGAGCGGCGATCCGTCCAGGCTGCCGAGAAACGCCGACACCTTCCGATCGCCGATGACCTCGGAGATCACGTAGCGTCGTCCGTCCTCCGAAATGTCCCAGCTCTGCGAGAAGCCCCGTACCGTCAGATCGCGCTCGACGCTCTCGCCGGGAGCCAGGCCCGCCACTTGTCGTCGCGACTGACCGAGGCTCAGCAACACGCGGCCGTCCTGGAAGGTGTCTCGCAGGCGGGGCGCAGCAGCAGTTTTCATCAAGAGTCGTTCACGACCGGCAAGGGACACAGCGCGGACCGACCAGTCGCCAAAAAAGTCCGCGGCGAACCAGACTTCCCGACCGTCCGGCGACCAGACAGGGCTCACGGGGATGAGATTCGGATCTTGCGTCAAATGCCTGACCCCGTTCGCCCCCACGACGGTGACCCAGCCGCCGACGACGCCGGCGCTGGGTCTTTCGATCGTGGCGATGCGGGTGCCATCAGGCGAGATGCGAATACCGAGGAATTCGCCATTGGTTTCATAGAGGACCGTTCCGATCGGGTACTCCAGAACGTGCTTTGCGCCCACCCGCCGAACGATCGCGAAGCGGCTCCCGTCTCGCGACCAGGCGGCGTCCACGATCCCCTCCGCAACGTCTCGGGCTCCCCCTCCGGAGAGCGGCGCACGCGCCAGGGTTCCATTGCTTCGGAGGAAGGCCACCTCGCCGGCCGCGACGCCGACGACTTCCCCTTCGAGGCCCAGCGCCTGCTCGATGGCGAAGTCGAACCGCATCGAGTAGAGCTTCGACGTGGCGCCGTTCCAGCGGGCCGAGTAGACGATGGAAGCGCCATCGGGAGAGAAGCACCCGCTGGTCACGTCGCCATGGCCGTAGCTGAGTTGCCTGTAGCTGGGTTCCGGTCGCACGCCGGCGCGTTTGCCGAGCAGGAATGCGCCCGTGCCAGCGGCGGCGATCGAGACCAACCAGCCGGCCGCCAGCAGCGCCCGGCGACGGCGCCGCACCGGCAGTTGCAGCGCCCTTGCCGTGGTCGTCGCGCCGGACTTCTCCGAAACGGACTCGAGATCAAAGGCTAGGTCGCGCGCCGAAGCGAAGCGCTCCTGCGGGTTCTTCTCGAGGCAGTGGGTGATGATGCGTGCGAGAGCTGGCGGGAACGCCTTGTTGGTCTCCGTGAGATCCGGCGGATCCTCGCGCAGGATCGCGGCCATCGTCTCGGCCGAGGTCTCCTTCCTGAAGGCCCGCTGGCCCGAGAGCATCTCGTACAGCACCGTGCCCAACGAGAAGATGTCGGAGCGATGATCCACCGCCGCACCGCGCACCTGCTCCGGCGA
>JBGPYB010000257.1:0-4284 GCA_041493035.1 Vicinamibacteria bacterium
CCTCGATGTCGCGCGACGACACGTCGTTCCCCGCGGTGAAGCCCACGATCTCCAGGCCCGCGTTGACCACCAGGGTCAGCTCGGGTTCAGGGACGTTCCAACTGGCATCGGCGCGGATACGGATCTTCATGCCGTGGCCCACCACGCGGGCGCCTGTCGACTTCAGGAACAGCTCGGGTCGCGGAGCCTCATAGACCTTCTCGTAGATATCCTTGGCCTCGGACTCGGCGGTGCGCGCTTCGCGGCTGCGAAGATAGGTGACGCCGCTGGCCCACACCTCCTGGCTCGGCTCGACGGGCGGCAGGAGCGTATCGATCGCGGCTTCGCCCGTGGCGACGGTGGCCAGGAAGTCCGAGGCGCTTGCCCGGGAGAGCTGGAGCCAGCTCCCGAGCCGGAAATGCTCTGGCAGGTATCGGCCGTCGAGAGCCCAGCGCGGACCCGTCGAGACTTGATGCCGGCTCAAGTACATGCGCCCGCCACTCTAGCCGACGAGAAGGTCCAGTGCCAATCTCTCTCGCCTCGCGATGTTTGAGCTGTCCTCCCCGTCCTCCGGTCACTCTGACGTCGGTGTTGGTCGGCCAGGAAACCATGGGGCCGCGTAGGTATGAACCCACTGCTTTCATCGGTTCGGGATATCGGCGCGCTTGCGCCCTGGACCGAGACCGGCGAGACTCCACGCCAGAGGTGAAATGGGTGGACCGAGCACTCCGCAAGGGATACTCCATTCGGCAGCGGAGCCCATTCCACGACCTACATGGAATCGTGTCCGCTTCCCTCCGCAGTTCGCCCCAACGATTTTCGCGGGGAGTGAACCGCTTGGCGAGTTGTGCTGCCTAAGTGTTAGGCGAGTGTTACGCGGACTTGAAGGGAGAACTGCAATGTCGAGTGACGACGACGACGGCATCCCTGAGGTTGCCAAGATCGGGCACGATCCGGACCCTGGTGCCCGGATCGAAAAGCGCGTCCACATCGCATGGGCCCTCGTGGGAGTGTTCTTCACACTGGGCGTGTTTGGCTATATCCTCCAGCACTTCGGCTTGGTGATCCTGCCACCGGCCCCTCGGTCAGCCCTCGACTGGGCCCGCCTCGTAGCGTTTGCGATTGCCTCTCTGAACCTCGGCGTCTGGATGTGGTTCCCGCTCGACGATCTCAGCGTTCTGCGTCGGTGGCTCCGCACGTCTCGGACGATCTTCCCCATGAATGTCGCAGAGTTCTATGCCATTGTGCTATCCACCATACTGCTCCTGCTTCTTCTTGTCGGAGCCCTCCGAAGCGCGGTGTGGTTTGGTGTGGCGGGCAGTGGCGTGTACACGTGGAACCTTTTGGGCTTTGCCTACATTCGCCGTCACGTGAGGGAGGCCATCAAGGACGCGCGTGTCTTGTTCGATCGCCAAACGGCCGCGAAGAAGGACTTGCTGTTGCGAGCTGTTGCAACGATCGAACGTCATTGGTCGGCCGACTCGAAAGGCATCTTGAGTGGAAAGCAGCAGATGAGGCACGCACTGCTGGCGGTGGCCTTTGGTTGCGTGGCCGGGCTGGCCGTGTTCGCACGAGGCGATAAGCTCCTTCTAGCGGCGGCCTACTTCACGGGTACTCTCGTTGTCGTGGTTGCGGAGGTGTCGATCACGATCTGGCGAAGTGGCAGGGACCAGGAGCTCCTCACCGTGCAGCAGGAACTGCGAGCCCTTAGCAGCGAAACATCGGCCGCCTAACGCTTGAAGTTGACGAGGGGCGCGTCGCAAGGTCGGAGCGCCGCTCGCAAGCGGGTCACGAGGTGTTATCACCCTTGCAGGATGGACACCCTAGGCCTCGGGGGACAGCGCCGGAAGGACGGCGTCGTCGCCCGTCGCGGGCCCCGACCGGCCGCGCAAGCGCTCCGGACGGTCGATCCGGTCGAGACGCCACGGGATCAGCGCCGCGGGGCCGAGGACGAGGAGCAGGAGCGGCCAGAACACCCGTTCGCCCACTCGCGCGTGGAGCGGCATGAGGAGGATGGGGTTGAGGGCGAAGCCGACGCTCCAGGTAGCGGAATAGAGGGCCATGTAGCGCCCCCGAGCGTCGGGGGGCGCCCAGTCGGCGATGAACGACATCTGCTGCGGAAGCGTCAGGATCTCGCCGCCGGTCCAGAGGGTGACCGTCAGGAGGAACCAGGCCCAGTGGGGGATGGCGCCCGTCAGGGCAAAGCCCACGGCTGACAGGACGATGCCCAGCGCGGCCACGCGCAGGCGCCGGAAGCGCTGGAGCCACGCGATCACCGAGATCTCGAAGGCGGCGATGACGAGGCCGTTGAAGCCCACGATGGCGCCGTACACGGCGGCCGGATATCCGGCCCAGAGGGTCACCGTGAGGGGCAGGATCGTCAGGAAGCAGAAGACGACCAGCGAGAAGGCGACCGACGAGAGCATGAGCTGAGCGTAGACGCCGTCGCGCCAGGGACCCGTCGAGCCTCCAACCTCGGCAACGGCGGTGCCTTCTGCGGGAGCCGTCGTTGGGCGCGTCTCGCGAATGAAGAAGAAGACGGTGGCGCCGAACAGGATCGTCGTGACGCCGTCGGCCGTGAAGAGGACGCGCCAGCTCCAATCCACGAGCAGGCCGCCGATGGCCATCCCGACCGCGAAGCCAAGGTTGATCGCCACGCGCAAGGCCGCGAAACCCGTGGCCCGATCCTCGGAAGGAAGCAGGTCCGAGATGATCGCGTGGGAGGCCGGCCGGTAGAGTTCCGCCACGAAGCCGAAGACGAGGAGCAACGGGACGAAGGCCTTGGCGCCTGGTGCCAGACCCATGGCCATGGCGAGGACGCCGCTGCCAAAGAGGCTCACGAGCAGCGTTGTGCGGCGCCCGAGGAAATCGGTGAGGAATCCGCCCGCCAGGATCGAGATGAGCGACCCAACGGCGTACGCGGTTATCAGGCCTCCCGCCGCCGCGGCGCTCATGTGGAACTCGCGGTTCAGGACGAGGCTCAGGTAGGGAACGATGAAGCTGCCGAGCTTGTTGATAAGGGTCCCCACGACCAGGAGGCGCACGGGTGCCGGAAGGCGGCGGATCAGGGCGAGCGGGCTCTCGAGCATGAGCCCTGCATTCTGCCACGGGGTCCGTTCCCGGCTGGTCCGCTTCGCTTGGTAGACTAGCCATAGTGGCCAATGCCAAGACCCTGTCAGGCTGGGGGGGATCTCCTGTGCCCGGCACGGAAATCCTCTCCGAAGACCTGGAGCGCATCACGAAGGGCGCGGTCCTTTCCCGGGGCCTCGGGCGCTCCTACGGGGACTCGTCCCTTCCGCCGCCCGGGACCACCGAGGTGGTGGGCACCGTGCTTGCGGATCGGATCCTGGCCTTCGATCCGGCCACGGCGGTGATCCGCGCTGAAGCGGGTCTCTCCCTCCGCGAGTTGAACCGGGTCTTCCTTCCCCGCGGCTTCTTTCCCCCCGTCAGCCCCGGGACGATGTTCGTGACCCTGGGAGGGATGGTCGCCGCCGACGTCCACGGCAAGAACCACCACCGGGACGGCTGCTTCGGGGCCCACGTCCGGGCCCTCAAGATGCGCGTGGCGGACGGGCGGATCGTGGAATGCTCGAGGGAGCACCACGAGGAGCTTTTCCGCGCGACCATCGGTGGCATGGGCCTCACGGGCCATATCCTCGAGGTCGAGTTCGCGCTCGCGCATGTCCCTTCCCCGTGGATCCTCTGCGAGAGCGAGCGCATCCGGGACATCGACGCGTTTCTTGCCGGGCTGAAAGAGGCGGGGCCCCGATGGCCTTTCACCGTCGGTTGGATCGACTGCCTCTCGAAGGGGAGCGCCATGGGGCGCGGGATCCTCATGCGCGGGAGATGGGCCGAGCCCGCCGAGGCGCCGCGCAGGTTCCCGAAGCCGAAGAAGCGCCTCTCCGTCCCCTTCGTGTTCCCGGAGTGGCTTCTGGGCCGCTGGAGCGTGCGAATCTTCAACGAGGTCTACTATCGCGCCCATGTCCCGCGCCTCCGGCGGCGGATCTGGCACCCGGAGCCTTTCTGGTATCCCCTCGACGCGATCCTCCACTGGAACCGGATCTACGGCCGTCGCGGTTTCACCCAGTACCAATGCGTGCTGCCGGCGGAGGGAGGGCTCGCCGCCGCGCGGCGCTTCCTCGAGCTGTTGAGTTCCAAAGGCGGGGCGTCGTTTCTCTGCGTCATCAAGGACTGCGGCGCCGAGGGCGCAGGCCTCCTGTCCTTTCCGAAGCCGGGCGTGTCGATCGCCCTCGACATGGCGGTGCGCGACGATACCCAGGCCATCGTGGACGCGCTCAACGAGCG
>JBGPYB010000118.1:0-14479 GCA_041493035.1 Vicinamibacteria bacterium
CGATGCCCATCCCGCCCCAGCGAAAGATCCTCTTCACGACGGCTCCCTAACGGTATTCGGACAGCCGGGGCCGGATGCCCACGAGGATGAGAAGGAGCACGCCGACGGCGGTCGGCGGCAGCGCCTGCCGCCAGCCGTGCAGGCCACGGTCTCCCGCGGTGATCTCCTCGTCGTCGAGGGTGTCTATCGCACGCCGCCCCAGGCCCACGTCCCGCTGGAGCCGGGTGGCGTGATTGCGCAGCCCGACGGTTCGCGCGGGATGCTCGTCCAAGGGGCGATGGAAAGCCCCTTCCTCGTGCGTCAAGCGGTCGCGTCGGTCCTCGGATGCGACGCCAACCGCGTCCGCGTCACGCAAACGGTGACGGGCGGGGGCTTCGGCGGCAAAGAGGAGCCGGCCATGGCCATCGCCGCCCAGGCCGCGCTCCTCGCGGCCGCCACGGGCCGCCCGGTTCGTTTCTTCCTGTCGCGCCGCGAAGAGATGACCGCGGCATCGAGACGCCATGCCGCGCGCGTCCGCGTTCGCACGGGAGCCACGCGCGAAGGGCACCTCATCGGCGCCGAGGTGGACGTCCTGCTGGATGGCGGGGCCTACGCGACAACCTCGCCGCTCGTTCTCTTCGAGAGCGCCGCCCACGCGTGCGGCCCCTATCGGGTCCCGAACGTGCGCGTCGACGCCAAGGCGGTGCGAACCCACTCGCTGCCGGCCGGCGTCTTTCGAGGCTCGGGAGCTGTCCCCGTTGCCTTCGCAATCGAAAGTCAGATGGACCTCCTGGCCGAGCGACTCGGCCTGGATCCCCTCGAGCTGCGGCGGAAGAACGCGCTCGTGGCCGGAGACGAGACGATCACCGGGCAGCGCCTCGAAACCAGCGTGGGGTTGCGCGAGGTGCTGGACCGGGTCGAGGAATCCTCCGACTGTGGAGCCCGGCGCGCTGCGTTGGCGCAGGAGCGCGGGACGGTGCGTCGAGGCATCGGCGTGGCCGTGAGCTACAACGGTCTCGGCCTGGGCCCGCTGGGGAGGCAGCTTCAGCCGGCCGCGGCCGCCAGTATCGTCGTGGCGGCGGACGGAAGCGTCACAGTCGTCGTCGGGACCACGGACACGGGCCAGGGAGAAGCCACTGGCTTGGCGCAGATCGCTGCGGAGACCCTCGGATGCCCGTTCGATCTCATTCGCGTTCTTCCCGCCGACACGGCTCAGGTGAGCGATAGCGGGCCTCACTCGGGAAGCCGCGTGACCGTCGTGGCGGGGAAGGCGGTCCAGGACGCGGCCCAGCAGATCCGCAAGTCGCTCGACGTTGCGCGCGGAGAGACCGGTCTCGCGTGGAAAGACGCCGTATCACTCTGCGGCCAGAAGCGGATCGGCCTGGCCGCTCATGGTTGGGCATGTCCGCCCGAGTCCTCGTTCGATATCGCGAGCGGACAAGGGGACGCCTATCCGGCCTACACCTTCTCCGCCTGCGTGGCCGAGGTGGAGGTCGACACCGCGACGGGCGAAATCCGCGTGGCGCGCGTCACGTCCGGCCACGACGTGGGCCGCGTCGTGAACCCGACCTCCGCAGAGTCCTCGGTCGAAGGAGGCGTCGCCCTGGGGATCGGGTTCGCGCTCTTCGAAGGGCACGGTCTGCACGACGGGGCCGTCCAGAGAGATGACCTGTCTCGCTATGTCCTGCCCACGTCGCTCGATGTGCCGGAGGTCCAGGCTGTCTTCGTCGAGCATCCGCACCCTTGGGGCCCTTCGGGCGCCAAGGGGCTGGCCGACGCACCGCCCATTGCCGTCGCTCCGGCGGTGACAGCGGCCATTGCTCATGCGACGGGGGCGCGAGTGACCGATCTCCCTGCCACCGCCGAACGCGTCTTCTTCGCCCTGGGCGCGGTCGCCGAGGTCTCGCCGCGTGGCTGAGCCCATCGAGGTCGCCTTCACGCTGAACCGGCGGCCGGAGCGGCTCCGCGTGCGTTCCGACAGGCGGCTCGTGGACGTTCTACGCGACGACCTGCGCCTCACCGGAACCCAGGAAGGATGCGGCACCGGCGACTGCGGGAGCTGCACCGTCGTCCTCGATGGCCACGCCGTGAATTCGTGCCTGGTCATGGCGTATCAAGCCGACGGCGCCTCCATCGAGACGATCGAGGGGTTGGCGGCGGGCGACAAGCTCCATCCTCTCCAGGAGGCCCTTCTCGATCGAGGGGCGATCCACTGTGGCGCCTGCTCTCCGGGGATGATTCTGGCGGCGAAAGCGCTCCTCGACAACAGTCCGAAACCGAGCCTCCAGGAGATTCGCGATGCGATCTCGGGGAACCTCTGTCGCTGCACCGGCTACGGGCGGATCGTTGCGGCCATCGGGCGCGCGGCCGGGGCGATTCATAGGGCGCGGCCTGTGGCGCGTTCCTCCGGAGCGGCTCCTTCGTACTTTCGTCCTCGGTCCCTGGAAGAAGCCCTGGAGATCCTGGCCCAACGGGGGGGCGAAGCCCGTCCCGTCGCGGGAGGTACGAAGGTCCTGGTGAGCGCCCACGAGGGTCGCGTCGACCGCGGCTTCCTCTTCGATGTCACCGCCGTCCCCGAGATGCAGGGGATCGAGGAGCGCGGTGACGCGCTCTGGCTCGGCGCGCTCGTCACGCACGCAGAAGCCGCGGGGTCTCCCCTCGTGGCGCAGGATGCCCCGGTGCTGAGCGCGGCCTGCAGGGCGTCCGCGGCTCCGCAGATTCGCAATCGCGCGACGCTGGGCGGGAGCCTCGCGAGCGCTCTCGGGACCTCCGACGCCGTCGTGGCGCTCGTGGTGGCCGACGCGATCCTGGAGATCGTGTCGGTCTCGGCCCGGCGCGAGATTCCTGCGGCCGAACTCTCCACCCGTTCCGGCGAGACGGTCCTCGAGCCGGACGAGTTGATCGTTGGAATCCGCATTCCCCGGCGCGAGGGGATCCGAGGCGCCTTCGCTCGCCTCGGACAACGTCGCGGGCCCTCGGTCGCGAAGGTCTCCGTTGGAGCGGCCATGACCTTCAAGGAGGGGCAGCCCGACTGGGTGCGGGTCGCACTCGGAGGCGCCGCGCCGACGGTGCTGCGCGCCGTCGAGACCGAAGTGGCCCTCGCGACTGGGGGCTACGACGCCCTCCAGAAGGCGAAGGAAGCTGTGCGCGCCGAGGTGCGCCCGGTGGACGATGACCGATCGAGCCGAGAATATCGCCGCGAGATGGCGGCCGTCCTCCTGGAGCGCGCCATCGGCACGCTGGTCGACGGTTGAGGCCGACGGAAGTGATCCCCCATCGGGAAAGGAGAAGAGCTATGCCCGTGTTTCATCGCCATGTCTCCGCAGTCGGCATCGTCGCACTCCTTGGCGCTCTGGGGGCCGGCCGAGTCGCGCGAGGAGCCGACGCCTGGGTCTGTCCGGAGGCGGAGCGCGCCAAGCCGAACCCCGTGGGGGCGTCCGCTGAGAACGTGAAGCACGGCTCCGAGACCTTTGCCGCCAACTGCGCCGTGTGCCACGGGCCTCAGGGGAAGGGGGATGGACCTCTCGCCGGCCTTCACGCCACGCGTACGTCAGAGCGCCCCCGCGATCTCTCGGACGCCGCTCTCCAAAAGAGGGTCACCGACAGCGAGATGTTCTGGAAGATCACCACTGGCCTGAAGCGCGGCGAGCAGGTGATCATGCCGTCGTTCGAGAAGGCCATTCCGGTGGCCGAGGATCGCTGGAAGGTCGCCCTCTTCATCCGATCGTTGGCGCAGCCGGCGAAGTAGCCCACTACGTCAGCAAGTCCCGCCCCGTCCACGGTCCCCACTCATCGGGCTAGACTGGAGGCCGCATGGCCGTCCTCACCGATCCTCTGGGCTGGTTCACTCTCCAGCTTCCCGACGACTGGGAGGCGCAGACAGAGGACTGCGTCGCGACGCTGCGCGGGCCCCTCGGCCTCGGCGTCCTCTTCGTCTCGGGGGGTCGCCACGCCGGTGGCCGCCAGCGGAGTTTCGGTGGCGCCGATTTCCTGGTGCGCTTCCTTCGGTCCATCGGCGTCGAGGCCAGAGGCGACTCGATCGGGTCCGCCGAGGGCGTCGGTTGCCGCGTGTACAGCTACGCGCGCGAGGAGGGGGGACGCCTCTGGCGCTATTGGTCGATTACCGACGACGAAACGGCCCTGCTCGTCTCATACACCTGCGCCGCCGAGGACGAGGGGCAGGAAGACCTCGAGGTGGAGGCGATCGTGAGCTCGATTTGTCTCTTCCGCTCGGCCTCGGTTCATTGAACAGTTAGAATGCGCGCCGTGGTGACCCATGACGACGTCGTCGACGCGTCTCGCCGCCTGGCGGGCGTTGCCCACAGGACGCCCGTCGCAACCTCCCGCACCCTCGACGAGCGCCTGCGGGCGTCGCTCTTTCTCAAGTGCGAGAACCTCCAACGGGGAGGTGCCTTCAAGTTCCGTGGCGCTTACAACGCCATCGCGTCGCTGACGGAGGCCGAGCGAGGCCGGGGCATTCTGGCCTACTCGTCCGGGAACCACGCGCAGGCGGTGGCTCTCGCGGCCCGCCTTCTCGGCGCCTCGGCCACGATCGTGATGCCGAAGGACGCTCCCGCGGTCAAGCGCAAAGCCGTGGAAGGATACGGCGCTCGCGTCGTGCCGTTCGACCCCGCGACCCAGGATCGCGAAGAAATCTCCGAGGGGCTGCGCCGCGAAGGGGACCTCGTCCTCGTTCCGCCGTTCGATCACCCCCGCGTCATTGCCGGGCAGGGGACCGCGGCGCGCGAGCTTCTGGACGAGGTAGGTCGCCTCGACGTTCTGCTCGTCCCCTGCGGCGGTGGAGGGCTGCTCTCGGGCTCGGCCATCGCCACGAAGGCGTTGCAGCCCGCTTGCCGCGTGGTGGGGGTCGAGCCGGAAATGGGCGACGACGCCACGCGCTCGTTCCACTCGGGCACGCTTCAGACGGTCAGGAACCCGCCGACGATTGCCGACGGCGCGCGGACGCCGTCACTCGGGACGCTGACGTTCCCGATCATCCGCCAGCTCGTCGACGACATGGTCACCGTTTCCGACGAGGACCTCGTCCACTCCATGCGCTTCCTGTGGGAGCGCATGAAGCTGGTGGTCGAGCCGACCGGCGCTCTGGCTCTTGCCGCGGCCTACCGGGGGAAGATCGACGTGGCCGGGAAGCGAGTCGGCGTGCTTCTGTCGGGCGGCAACGTGGACCTCGTTGCCGCCCTCGAGCTGTTCCGCTCAGTTCCTCCCGCGTAGCGAGGGGCCATTACTCGTCGCGCTGCGGCCGGCCGGCGGCCCAGATGCAGCCGCGACGCATGAGCTCGGCCGTTCCCGGAGTGTGGACCGATTCGGCTGCATGCCCAAGGACCGTCTGGAAGACGCGGCCGTTGCCGTACCGATAGACAAACGCCATCGGCTCGTCCTTTCCGGTGGCTTTTGAACGCGCAGTCGCGAGCACCTCGATGGGGAGGTCTCCCTGCTGACCGAAGTACAGCTCGTCGGTGGTCTCGAAGCCCGCCAAGCCGTGAGTAATCGGATGCTCGCTGTTTGTCATCTCGACGCGGAACTTTCCATAAGCGTCGTGGCCGCATTGTTGGTTCGCGTGGTCCCACACGCGGCGGCACAGCTTTCGGTACTCGGGCCAATCCGACTCGGGCGTGTTGGGAAGCGACGCGTGGAACGCCCCGTTGGCGAAGTGCACGATCACCAGCCCGCCGCCCCCGTCCACGTACTGCTGCAACTTGTCCTTGGAGGCCGCGGTCAACCCGGGCCGCTCCCAGTTGCAGTAGTTCAGCACGACCACGTCGAAGCCGGCGAACTTCTCGGTCGCCAGGAATTCGGGATCGGTCGTGACCGTGGTCGTGAACCGCGAATCCGGGGCCAGCGACTCTTCAAGCGCCTTGGTCACTTCCTTCCAGTCATGCGCCGGATGGTGGTGACCTGTGACGATCAAGGCCTTGATCGGGCGATCGTCAGCGTTCGGCGTCTTGACGCCGCCGGCCGGGACCTCGGCCTTGGCGGTCCAGAGGATCGCGTTGAGCACCAATCGACGAAAGTTGGGGACGCTCCAGTTCTCGAAGAAGTGGCCGCCGGTGAAGCCGAATCCACGCCCGGTGTCCTTCCTCTCGACCGCCCAGGCGACGACCTGCTCGCCGGGCTCACCGGCAATGGGCGTGGAAAGAATCGGCACGAGACGCGGATCTTTTTCGCGAAATCGGATGTTGAAATAGTATTCGTCGCGCAGCTCGAAGGGCTCGATGCCCCGGCAAATCGGGTGGTTGGGGCTCGCCGGCCTGGGAGTCGTGGTCTGGGTTTCGATCTTCGAGAACCACTTCTTCGGGCCCGTTCCGCTTTCGTAATCGAAGTAACCGCCGATCCACTCCAGAAACTTCTCGCCATGGCGACCGGGAAAGAAAGTGGTCCAGTGAATCGCCACCAGCCCACAACCCCGTTGCATCTGCTTCTCGATCACCGCCAGCCGGTCGCCCACCAGCAGGGGATGGTCCTGCTCGTCGCGGTCGGAGCCGTCGGAGATCAAGACGATCGTGTCGGCGTCGTCGAGGGTCTTGGCATCCTGCGGCCAGCCGAGCAGATGGACCTCGGTCTTGATCCCCTCGACATTCGGCGTGGAATCGAGATAGCGCTGGAGCAGACGGCACGATTTTTCATATTCGTGAGTGCCCGGCGGGTGGTCGCCGATCTTGCCGGCAATCAGGACGATCTTCTTGGGCCGACCCTCCACCGCGCGGACTGGGGTGGCGAGCGGTCCGACCAACATTGCCGCGAGAGCCCCGAGGGCCAACCGCCGCGCGCGATGGTTCATGCGCCTCCTCCGAAGGATGCTGGACAGCCGGGGGTCGAGCGACTAAAGTCGCGGTAAGAAGTCGGACTCCACCCAAGGTAGTTGCCGTCCGGCAACATTGCAAGTCGGTCGCAGGTCCGATGTTCCGACGAAACCTGATCCCGTGCGGCCCACTGACACTGAATGTGGCGTGCGGGCCGGCTGGGCATGGGAGGCGACTACGGCTTTGGCTGGAACCCACACGGCGACTATGCCAAGGAGCTGACGTTCTTCGTCCGGCACGTCGGCTTCAGTTCGCTCGACACGATCAAGTGCGCGACCAGGCACGGCGCCGAGATCATGGGCCGGGGCGACCAGCTTGGCACGCTCGAAGCGGGCAAGCTGGCCGACGTATTGGTCGTGGACGGCGACGTCGTCAAAGACATTTCAATCCTGGAAGACCGCTCGCGGTTCATCGCCGTGATGCAAGGCGGAGTGGTGAAGGCAGGCCGTTTGGCGAAGTAGGCCGTCGGCAGGGTCAGCGACCGTTGATCGTGATACCGCCCCCGCTCGAGCGGACGTGGAGCAGCGCCCCACCACCGTGGACCTTGCCGTGCAGGCTGTCGGACGAGATGCGTCCCTGGACCGTCACCGGCAGATCGCAGTGGACGGAGCCACTCGAGGTGCTGGCATCGACGTCGATGCCGGCCGCCGGGTCGAGCGTGGCCACGATCCCACCACCCGAGGAGTCGAGATCTCCACCCTTCGCGTTGCCCGCAGCGAAGAGCACCCGCACCGGACCCCCGGAGCTGCTGGCCTTCACCCGACCCCCGGCCTCTTGTATCTCCACGCCACCGCCGCTGCTGCTCGCGTTGACGTCGCCCGAGACGGCCTTGAGGGTGATGCCGCCGCCGCTGCTCTCGGCGTAGACGGAACCGCCGATGCTCTCGGCGCGCACGCCGCCGCCCGAGCTTTCGAGGCGCACCGCGCCCTGCACCACTCGCACCTCGACTCCACCGCCGCTGCTCGAGAGGCCCACGTCGCCATGCACCTCAGCCACCTTGATGCCCCCACCCGAGCTGTTCGCCTTGACAGTTGCGTCGAGTGAGGAGAGATCGATTCCACCGCCCGAAGTCCCAATGTCCACCGGCGTCGCACGCGGGACCTCGACCGCGATGTGCACGTTCCCCCGGAACTGCTTGAACCAGCTCAGAAGGCCTTTCTCCCTGGGCTCCACCACCATCTTGAGCTGGCCCCCGGCCTGCTCGAAGCGAAAGTCAAAGCGCTCGCCCAGATCCCCGCGGTCCGAGGTCACGAGGATGGAGGCTTGACGCCCCTCGACCCCCCGCAGCGCGACCTCGCCGACGGCGGAAGAGAGCACAAACCGGTCGCCCGCCGCCATGTCGAACTTCTTCTCCAGGCGAAACGGCTCGCCCGACGCCGACCCAACGGCAAACAGGGTGACCAAGAACGCTGCGGCACCGACCTTCCGCGGTTGTACCTGCACGAGGCCCTCCATTTGTGATTAGAACGCAGGGAAAGACCCAAAAGTTGCATTCATTTGTGCTTGGCTGCCCCCGTGCAGCTCGCCCCACCTCACCCCTTCGCAAAGGGTCATTGCAAAGCATTTGGCTGCTTCTTCCATGGACCTTCCGGGCGCTATACTGCGTTCTTGACAGTCCTGATTCGGCCCGATGGAGGTGTGTACTCGTTTGTCATGCGGGCCAAGGCGTGTCATGAGTGACGCGGGGATCCTGACCGTCGACGACATCGCCGCCTTCCTGCGAGTCACGCCAACTCAGGTGCGAGAACTGCTCGACGCTGGGGAGCTCGCGGGGTTCAAGGTGGCGGGCGCATGGAGAGTTCCCACTGCCGCCGTCACCGAGTACCTTCGTCGCGGGATGGAGGCCGCACAGTTGCAAGCACTGTCCCGTGGGTTGACTGACCCCAGAGCTTGGGCGAAGGCGCTCGCGGGCACCCCAGAATTGCGAGCCGCGCTCGAAGCTCAGAACTTTGGTGAGGGTACTCTTGGCGCGTTCCTCAAGGATGCTCTGCGGCAGGTCGAACTTGAGAGCAAGGCCGACAACGTCGTTCTGTTCAAGCCGAAGCCCGAATGAGCCGCCCTGCGGAGGGGCCGAATAGCAACTAATGCAGCTGACGTCCGCGTATGGCCAGGCCGAGCGCGGCCCTCGCGGCTGACCCGGGTGTTGGGCATGAGGAGGGAGCGTGGGTTTGCGGGCCATCCTTGGGCTGGATCTGGCCGGCAAGCTCAAGGGACTCACGCTGCGATACAAGGGGAACGTCCATGAGTTCGACCATCGGCGCGTTCTCTGCACCGTCTCGGAAGGGCGACACGGCCAGAGCTACGCCTCAGCGTGCGCATTCTGTAGTGATCCTTCAGCGACCGGCTTCGATGTTCGACCCATCGCCTGGTTCTACATGTCTCCAATCTTCAAATCCCGGGTCGAGGCAGCGGCCCATCTTGAGGCTCAGATTCACCGAGCCACAAAGCGTCATCCCGAGACCAAGTTCTTCCGTCAGAGAGCTGCCGAAGGCGGCGCAGTCATACTCGAGTACTGCCAGAATGGAATCTGGTATCGGGCGGAGGCACTTCCGACTTTTCGCAATTGCCAGGGCTGCGGCAGAGAGGTCGCAGGCGACATGTGTACGCACTGTGGCGAGCCTTGCGCCTGGTAACGGCGGCCTAGAAACTTGAGCTGCCGGGGTCCTCGGCCGGCCTCCGAGGAGCGACTCATGATGCGGTTTGACGGCGACCGCTGCTTTGCTGAGCTGAGGGGCCGGTACGCGATCTACCTGGATACAGACTCGCTGGTTGAACTCGCCAAGGGGCCCGCGCCGCGACGCGAGCGGCTTCTGTCTGCTCTGGGGCGGCGCGGGACCCTCCTGTTTTCGCTGACGAGCGCGGTCGAGGTGGGCGGGTTGCAGGGCGGGTCGGCCGCGGCTGCCACCTCCTTCCTGAGCGCCATTGGCCCTCACTGGGTGCCTCTTGAGATGAGCCCCTGGCCGGTCATGGAGCGCGAGCGGGCCGGTGCGGTCGACGTGGGTCCGGTATCGGAGTGGTTCATGAAAGCATTCGTGCAGCAGCGTATGAAGGACCTCTCCCGCACGGCCGGCATTCTCGATCTGTCGGCAGGCAGCTTCTTCGATCTCGGTGCTGTTGTTGCGTGGTCACAGACCGAACGAGAGGGTATCAGGGCTGAGCAAGACGCAATGGATCATGCCGTCAAGGAGGCGGTCGGTCGCTTTCGGGCGTCCTACGATGCTGAGCCAGCGTCGCTCGATCGCCTGCTACCCCCAATACCATTCCACCCGAGGGCGCGCACCACTTTCGTCTTGACGCACCTTCTCCGTACTCTCGTGCTTGAGGCGAAGTCGCATCAGCTCAAACGGAACGACGCCCTGGACTTCTGCCATGCTGTACTCGCGACTGCCTATGGGAGTCTTGCCACGTTGGACAAGGCGTGGAAACGTCGCGTCGGCACGCTGCCCCAACCCTGCCGCGTGGCTCGGGTATTCTATCGGCCTGAGCTCGAGCAGCTGGTCTCCATGTTGGAAGCTCTAGTGGCGCTGGAACCAACCGACTAGCAAACACTTGAAACGGACAGCGCAACTGAGGTCGGAACAGATGAAGCTTGCTTGGGTCACCGACATCCACCTCGATTTTCTCGGAGAGGCTGGGATCGCGCGCTTCTGTGACAGCATCAAGGACGCAGGGCCCGACGGCGTTCTCGTGGGCGGCGACATCGCGGTCGCGGAGAGTCTTGAAGGGACGCTGCGCGCGATGGAGCGGCAGATCGACAAGCCGATTTGGTTCGTCCTCGGCAACCACGACTTCTACGGTGCCAGTGTCGCAGCCATACGCGAACGCGCCGTTGCCCTGTCCCAGCAAGGGCGTACGGTCTGGCTCGGCGCGGTGGATGCGGTAGACCTGACACCGCGGACTGCGCTGGTGGGGCACGATGGCTGGGGAGATGCGCGGCTCGGAGATCATGCCGGCTCCAACGTCGTCCTCAACGACTTCTTCCGGATCGCCGACCTCCTTGGGGCGGACAAGGCCCAGTTGGCTCGAGTGCTCGGCCAACTTGGGGAAGAATCGGCCTCGCATCTGCGACGCGTGCTACCTGAGGCGCTCGAGCGTTTCGAGCAGGTCTTGGTCCTGACCCACGTGCCACCGTTTCGCGAGGCCTGCTGGCACGAGGGCCGAATCTCTGGCGATGACTACCTCCCCTATTTCGCGTGCAAAGCGACAGGGGACGTTCTGCTTGAAGCGGCTTTGCATCGCCCCGAGCGGCTCGTGACCGTGCTTTGCGGCCACACGCATTCGGCCGGAGAGTACCGGCCGCTGCCCAACCTGCGCGTCATCACGGGCGCAGCAGAGTATGGAAGGCCGTTGATCCAGTGGCCGCTGCTGGAGGCCTGACGCTCTACCGTCTTGGCTCCGCGTGAAGATGACAGGCGGATTCTAGCCCGGATTATTCACCAGGGGCTCTGAGCGGCCTGAGGCGCGCCACCTTGAAAGACCGGGTCCACACTGGGCTTCACCAAGCACCACCTCTCCAAACTTCTCAACGATTCCAACGCGGTCCCGAAGCGCGCAGGCTCGGTCAGAGGGGCTCCGATCTCCACGTCGGCCGCCGCTGTTGGACTCTCAGGCCGTCAGGTTTGCACAAGGCGATCTCCACGGACCGGCCGAGGGACCTGCTATCCTGACCTTCCCATTTGGTTGGAGCTCGAATGAAGTCTTCGGTGTCCGTGAGAGTTGGTCTGTTGAGCTTGGGGCTTCTCGGCTGGGTCCTGTCCTCCGCTGGCCACCCGCTGCTGCAGGAGGGCGGAGAGCAGCAGGCTCACGTCGTCGCGCGCTTGGTTCCTGCAGGATTGTGGCCATTCCCGGCCCTGAAGTGGACGGCGCGTTCTCCGCCTGATGGGCCAGTGGCTGGTGGTCCTCGGTGGGCACCCCTCGGACGTTCACCATCAGGGCAAGTGATGGTTGAATGGCCAACCGGTTTCGCGAGGCATGTTACCGTCGACTTGATCTCAACGCTCGTCGTATTTCGTGGGAAGCTACTGTTGAATTCGGGAGAGCCGCGAGTGCTTGGGCCGCTGTCCTATGCGGCGGTCGCTGGAGGTGGTTTCAATCTGAGTTGCGAGGAAGGCCATTGCGTCTTCTATTGGTTCCCGAGCGGTACTCTTCTTGGAGTCGTGCGGGATGGCTCTGCTCCTCGAGCGGAAGAAGCACAGGGCAGTTCGGCGCAGGTACTCATCCAGGACCTCGCAACGATGCCGCGTCACCCGCTCAAGCGAAAGCCGGCGGTCGAGCTTACGAAGCGAGTCGGCCCGCTCAATCTGGAGCGGGCGATCGTTCAGAAATGGCGGGAGGGTCAGGAGGTCACCGAGGCTGACAGCCTTCTCTCTGGAAGTGGCCTCGTCCTTTCGGGCACTGTTCTCTTCGGGATTGCGGAGGAGCAGCCTCTTAGCCTCTCAGCAGGATCGTACTTCGAGTTGCCTTCCACCAGCAGCCAGTTTCGGGCAAAGTGCGCCACCGAGGAGTGCCTGCTCCTGACAAGCTGCGATCGTGAAGGCTGTAACGTCGAAGACTAGCTGAGTGCCTCGTCGATGTCTGCCGTTTTCCAGGTAGGGGAAGCTCGCCAGGATTTCCGCGCGCGTCTGGCCGGCGGTAAGCAGGCCCAGGAGACGGGACACGGGCAAGCCCCGGCTTATGACAGCCGTCATAACACGCGCGTCCCGGCCGGCCCAGGATGCGAGCGTGGCTCCGCCTCTACGGGCACACACAGCCAGGCGAGAGGCCTCAGGAGGAGTGATGATGAAAGATCGGGTTCGGCGATTCGTGCCCTTGACGTTGGGCGTCGCGCTCGGTGCCCTGCTCGTGTCGGCGGCGCCCGCGGCCGCCCAGCCGAAGGACGTGGTCGATACGGCGCTGGCCGCCGGGACCTTCAAGACGCTCGCGACGGCGCTGCAAGCGGCCGGGCTGGTCGAGACGCTGAAGGGCCCGGGACCCTTCACCGTCTTCGCGCCCACCGACGACGCGTTCGCCAAGATACCCAAGGCCGATCTGGACGCGCTCTTGAAGGACAAAGCGAAGCTCACCGCCGTGCTGAGCTATCACGTCTTCGCGGGCAACGCCAACTCGGCGGACCTCAAGGCGCTCAAGGACCTCAGCACCGTTCAAGGCGGCCGGATCAAGATCGACGCCAGCAAGGGACTGAAGGTCGACAACGCGACGGTGATCAAGGCCGACGTGCCCGCGAGCAACGGGACAATCCACGTCATCGACACGGTGTTGATGCCGAAGTAGGGGAGGCTCTAGTACCGCTCGCGCATGTAGTTCGCGCCGACGGCGAGGGTCTCGCGCCAGGCGGACTCGACCTCCGGGGAGAACAGCGGGTCGTGGGTGCGCGCCGTCTCGACGAGGCAGCCGATCCACAGGTCGTAGAGCTCGGGGCGGATGTCGAGGTCGTGCCGGCTGTGGCGCTCCGCCAGCCGCGGCAGCGCTCCCCGGGCCGGGCTTCCCTCCCCGCCCTGAACGGCCACCGCGACCACGTAGAGCGAGTCTTCGAGCATCCGGACCTGTCGCTTCATGTCCACCCCGCGGAATTTTTCCGCGACTTCCTCTGAGGAGCCGACGAAGCGGACGTAGAAGTCATCCAGAAACCCGGGAGTGGCGAGGCAGCGCTTCAGGCTGTGCAGGAAGGCGTCCGTCGCTGGGGTCGACACGATGCCATGATAGTGCAGGTTGGCCCTCAGATCGCCCCGTCCCGGCGCATCTGGCGCACCGCATGGTGCGCGGGAAGCCCGTTCACGCCACCGCCGGCGTGGGTCGCCGAAGACGCCTGGTAGAGCCCTCGGATCGGCGAGCGATAGTCGGCGTAGCCCACGGCCGGGCGCATGTGGAAGAGCTGGTCGACCGTGAGTTCGCCGTGGAAGATGTTGCCGCCGATCAGGTGGTACTCGTGCTCCATCTCCCAGGGACCGATGATCTGGCGGTGCAGGATCGAGCTCCTGAAGTTGGGAGCGACGTCGCCAAAGCGCGCGATCAGCCGGTCGGCGTAGGCTTCCAGCTCTTCCCGCTTGGGCTCACGGCTCCAGCTCTCGGGGACCCACTGTGTGAACATCGACATGATGTGTTTCCCCTCCGGCGCCAGCGTCTTGTCGAAGACGGTGGGGATCTCGCAATCGGCGAAAGGCAGGGTTGCGGCCTGGCCGTTGCGGGCTTCCTGGAAAGCCCGCTCCAGGTAGTGGATGTCGTCCAGGATCGAGATCGCGCCGCCGTGGACGTCGGGGTTGAAGCCCGGATCAGCCTTGAACCGGGGCAGCTCGGCCAGAGCCAGGTTGACCTTCACGGTGCCGGAGCGCGAGCGCCACTGCTCGATGTCGTGGACGAACTCTCCGGGCAGGTGCTGCCGGTCGATCTGGCGCAGGAACGTGATCTGGGGATGGCAGGTGGTCACGACCAGCGGCGCCTCGAACTCCTCGCCGCCCTTGATCACGACGCCGGTGACTCGGCCGTCCCGTACCGTCACCTTGTCGACCGGCGCGCTGACGCGGACGGTAGCGCCGAAGCCTTCGGCCGAGCGCCGGATCGCGTCGGAGACCGCCCCCATGCCCCCCTCGGGCATGCCCCAGGACGCGACCTGCCCCTCGGTCTCCTGCCCGGTGGAATGGTGCATGAGCACGTAGGCCGTGCCGGGCGCGAATGGCCCGGCC
>JBGPYB010000153.1:0-11060 GCA_041493035.1 Vicinamibacteria bacterium
CATCCGCTCGGCAGTCTGCGTTCCGCTCCTGTTCACACCGGGGTCGAG
Source organism: Vicinamibacteria bacterium (assembly GCA_041493035.1). Lineage (GTDB taxonomy): Bacteria > Acidobacteriota > Vicinamibacteria > Fen-336 > Fen-336 > JBGPYB01. The sequence continues at coordinate 49 of JBGPYB010000153.1, forward strand.
CCAGGGAGACGAGGTGATCGGCCTCGTCTACCTCGACACGCTACGGGTCACCCATACCTTCGAGAAGGAGGACCTCCAGATCCTGAGTGCTTTGGCCAACGTGGCGGCGGCCAAGATCGAAAACGTGCGTCTTCTCGAGGAGAGCCTCGAGATGCGGCGCATGGAGGAGGACATGCGCCGGGCCGCTGAAATTCAGCAACGGCTGCTGCCGGGTCTTCCGCCGAAGGTGCCCGGGTACGGCCTCGTGGGCTCGAACACTCCGTGCCGCACCGTGGGCGGGGACTACTACGACTTCATCCACGAAGGCGCCCAGGTCTTTCTGGCCCTCGGCGACGTCTCGGGCAAAGGGACGGGCGCCGCGCTGATCATGACGGTCCTTCGCGCTGCGGTGCGCGGCCATTGGCAGGAGGGAGCGGTGGCCGAGGCGCTCGGCCGCATCAACCGCACCGTCTGTCAGAACGTCCCCGAGGGGAAGTACGTCACCTTCGTGGCGGCACGCTTGGACGTCGCCTCGGGCCGGATCACCTACGTGAACGCAGGGCACAACCCGCCGCTCCTCGTCCGCGCCGATGGCTCCATCGAGCTCCTGGAGGAGGGCGGGATGGTCCTCGGGATGTTCGAGTCGGTTCCGTACGCGGAAGGGACCGTCGAGCTGCGCAGAGGCGACACCCTCTTCGTCTATTCCGATGGCGTCACGGAGACCTTCAACCCCGAGGGCGAGGAGTACGGCGAGGAACGGCTGATGGCCGCGGTGAAGCGCCACCGTGAGCGCGACCCGGCGGCGATCCAGGCGCAGATCCTTCTCGAGCTGGACCAGTTCGCCCAGGGCGTCAAGGCCGGCGACGACCGCACGATCATCGTCCTGAAGCGCAACTGACGCCGCCGGGGAGGCCACGGGCACGCGCGGCTTGACCGGCGGCGTCACGTGGGATCTACTGAGCGTCGACCCATGAGCGTGCTCCGGAAGACGGCCCGGACGTGGCTCAGCGAGCTATCGATCCTCCAGCGGGAGGTGAACCAGCTCTTCGAGCGCCTCGCGGAGCTGGACCGGGCCGACCAGCCGGCGGCGGGTGAGTGGCTGCCCAGCATCGACATCTACGAGTGCCGCGGGGCGCTCAACGTCGTGGCCGAAGTCCCCGGCCTCGGAGCCGACTCGCTGCGCGTCGCCTACAGGGACAACTGCCTCACCATCGGCGGCGAACGGCGCGAAAGGCGAGAGGGAGGAAGCGTCGCGGCGTTTCTCTGCCTCGAGCGCCCCCACGGCCGGTTCAAGCGCACGATCCCCATCGACATCCCCGTGGACGTGCAGAAGGCCGAGGCCCGTCTGGCCGGCGGCCTCCTCACCATCGTCCTCCCCCGCCTCAAGGACCGACGAGGTCGCGAAGCCACGATTCCCATCGAGAGGGAAGAATGATTCCAAGGCCGAGCGAGGACGCCGTCGAAGGGCCGGCGGCAGTGCGGCGTCTTCCGAGCGGAGGCTTTCCTCACTCGCCTCGCCCGGATTCACTCCGGGCGAGGCGTTCAATGAAGTCAAGGCCGGAGCGAGGACGCCAATGAAAGCCAGACGCCAATGACAGAAGAGCTGCGGAAGGACGACGAGCCGGTCAAGATCCCCGAGGTGCTGCCGGTCCTCCCCCTCAGGGACATCGTGATCTTCCCTTTCATGATCGTGCCGCTCTACGTCAGCCGTGAGCGTTCGATCAAGGCGGTGGACCAGGCCCTCGCCGACAACCGGATGATCCTCCTCGCGGCCCAGAAGGAGCAGGAAAAGGAGGACCCGGCTCCGGACGACGTCTACAAGGTCGGTACCGTCGCACTCATCATGCGCATGCTGAAGCTCCCCGACGGCCGGATTCGTGTTCTCGTTCAGGGCGTCGGCCGGGCTCGGATTGTCTCCTTCGAGGAGGGACATCCTCATCTCCAAGCGCGGATCGAGGCGGTGACGGAGCCCGAGGTGACTGACAAGGAAAACCTCGAGACCGAGGCCCTGATGCGGAACGTGAAGGGGGCTCTGGAGAAGTCGGCAAACCTGGGCAAGCCCATCTCACCTGAGGTGATCGTCATCGCCGCCAACATGGACGAGCCGGGGCGCCTCGCCGACCTCACCGCCTCGAATCTGGACCTCAAGGTCGAGGGAGCCCAGGAGATTCTGGAGGCCACCGACCCGATCGAGCGCCTGCGGCGGGTCCACGAGCTGATGGCCAAGGAGCTCGAGGTCCTGAACATGCAGCAGGAGATCTCCTCCCAGGCCAAGGGGGAGATGGACCGGAGCCAGCGTGAGTTCTTCCTGAGGCAGCAGATGAAGGCGATCCAGACAGAGCTGGGCGAGGGGAACGAGCTGGCTGAAGAAATCGCGCAGCTGAAGGAGAAGACCCACAAGGCCAAGATGCCGAAGGCGGTCCTGGAAGAGGTGGAGCGCCAGCTCAAGAAGCTGGAGCGCATGCACCCCGACTCGGCGGAGACGGCCACGCTGCGGAACTGGCTCGACTGGATGGTCACGCTCCCCTGGGGGAAGCCCACCAAGGACAACCTGGACCTGAAGGAAGCGCAGCGGATCCTCGACGAGGACCACTACGGCCTCGAGAAGGTCAAGGAAAGGATCGTCGAGTACCTGGCGGTGCGCAAGCTGAAGGACAAGATGAAGGGGCCGCTCCTCTGTTTCGTCGGCCCCCCCGGCGTCGGCAAGACGAGCCTCGGGAAGTCGATCGCCCGCGCTCTGGGACGCAAGTTCGTGCGGCTGTCTTTGGGCGGCGTCAAGGACGAAGCCGAGATCCGCGGCCACCGGCGCACCTACGTGGGCTCGATGCCGGGTCGGATCATCCAGGGGATCCACCAGGCGTCCTCCAACAATCCGGTCTTCATGATGGACGAGGTGGACAAGATCGGCGCCGACTACCGTGGCGATCCGTCCTCGGCGCTTCTCGAGGTCCTGGACCCGGAGCAGAACAATTCCTTCCGCGACCACTACCTGGGCATCCCCTTCGACCTCTCCAATGTCATGTTCATCTGCACGGCCAACCTGACCGACACGATCCAGCCGGCCTTCCTCGACCGCATGGAGGTGATCCGTATCTCGGGTTACACCGAGGAGGAGAAGATCGAGATCGCCAAGCGTCACATCGTCCCGAAGCAGCTCGAGGAGCACGGCATCACGCCCGAGAACCTGCTCTTGAACGACCGCGCCCTGCGTACGCTGATCAATAGCTACACCCGGGAGGCCGGCCTCCGAAACCTGGAGCGAGAGATCGCGACGGTGGCCCGCAAGGTGGCCCGCAAGGTGGCCGAGGGACAGAGCGGGACGGTTCGCGTGACCCCGGGAACGGTATCGAAGTATCTGGGAGCCCCGAAGATGCTCCCCGACGAGATGCTCAAGCAGGACGGCGTCGGGATCGCCACCGGCCTGGCGTGGACCGCGACGGGCGGCGACGTTCTCTTCGTCGAAGCCACTGCGATGAAGGGGAAGGGGCGGCTCACGCTGACGGGCCAGCTCGGCGACGTCATGAAGGAGTCGGCCCATGCCGCGCTCTCCGTCGCCCGAACCCGCGCGCGCCAGTACGGCATCCGGGAGGATTTTTTCGCGACACACGACCTCCACATCCACGTACCGGAGGGCGCCATCCCCAAGGACGGCCCGTCGGCCGGGATTACGATAGCCACGGCCATGCTGTCGGTCTTCACCAACCGGCCCGTGAAGCGCTCCGTCGCCATGACGGGCGAGATCACGCTGCGCGGCAACGTGCTTCCCATCGGAGTGCTCAAGGAGAAGGTGTTGGCCGCGCGGCGGGCGGGCATCACGACCGTGGTGGCGCCCAAGCTCAACCAGAAGGATCTCGATGAGGTGCCGGCGACCCTGCGGCGCGGGATGGAGTTTCATCTGGTCGAAGAGCTGGACGAGGTGCTGAAGCTCGCCCTCATTCCGCCACTCGAGTCGCGCCCGCTCCCCACGCCCGGGCCCAAGGCTCCGCCCAAGACGTTCCCTGGCAAGCCACGCGCGCGCCCCGTGACGGTCTAGCCGTCAGTCCTTGCGGGTGTTCACCCGGAGCATCTCGACCTCTCTGCGAAGAGACGTGAAGCATTTGACCCTTCCCCGGCTCCCGACATAGGCTGGACGTTTCCCATGAACATCCTGGTGGTCGGAGACGTCGTCGGCAGCCCGGGACGGGCCATCCTGAAGAAGGGGCTCCCGCTCGTCTTCCGAAAGCACGACATCGACTACTGCATCGCCAACGTTGAAAACGCCGCAGGCGGTTTCGGCGTCACGAAGGACGTCTGCGAGGAATTTCGCGCGCTGGGCGTCGACTGCATGACGTCGGGGAATCACATCTGGGACAAGAAGGAGATCATCCCGCTGATGGGCCAATTCCCCGATCTTCTGCGCCCCGCCAACTACCCCGAGGCGCAGCCGGGGCGCGGTGCCCACGTCGGGAAAGGCAAGGACTCGGGCGTCCCTGTGGCCACGGTCAACCTGAGCTGCCGCGTCTTCATGAACGGCGCGATGGACGACCCTTTCGCCAAGGGGCGCGCCGAGGTGGAACGCCTCCGCAAGGAGGCCAAGATCGTGATCGTCGACATCCACGGCGAGGCCACGTCGGAGAAGATGGCCCTCGCGTACTACCTCGACGGCCTCGCCACAGCCGTGGTCGGTACCCACACCCACGTCCCCACCTGCGATCACCGCATCCTGCCCAAGGGGACGGCCTACTGTTCCGACATCGGGATGACCGGGCCGTACGACTCGGTGATCGGGGTCGAGAAAGAGCCGATCATCCAGCGCTTCCTGACGGCGATGCCGAGCCGTTTCGAGACGGCGAAGGGGGACCCGCGCCTCGCGGCGGTGGTCGTTGACGCCGATCCCCAGACGGGACGCGCCCGCCGCATCGACCGCATGCTCCTCTCGGAGCAGGACCTCGAGACGTACTAGCCCGCGTATACTCTGACCCGTGGCGTCGCTCCCCTCCCGCTCGCCCCAGGAGGACCTCCCGTCCCTTGGGATCGCCGTTCTCGATGCGATTCCCATCAACGTTTACGTCGTAGACCGGCAGATGCGGGTGGTGGCCTGGAACCGACAGCGGGAGCAGGGCCCCCTGGGCCGGCCCCGCAGGGAGGTCCTGGGGCGCCACCTGCGCGACATTCTCTCTCGGCAGGGATTCCGTGCGACCGAGCCGATCCTGAAGCGGGTCTTCGAAAGCGGTGAGCCCAACGAAGAGACCACGGAGTCGCGTGACCGCACACGCCTCTTCCACACCCGCCGCCTCCCGGTGTTCCGGGGACGCGCCGTCACCCACGTGGTGTCGTGGTTCGAGGACATCACCGATCGGCGCGCGATGGAGATGCGCCTCATCGCCACCGACCGTCTCGCCTACCTCGGGCAGCTCGTGGCGGGGGTCGCTCACGAGGTCTCGAACCCGCTGGCCGGGATCGCAGGGTGCGCCGAGGCCCTCGCGTCTCTGGCGATGAGCGGGCGGGGCGACGAGGCGGCACGAGAAGCTCGTGAGTTCCGCGACCTGATCCGCGGCGAGCTGGCCCGCTGTGAGCGGCTCGTCCGCTCTCTGCTCGACTCCGCCCGGCGCGATCCGAGCAGCACCGCCGACGTCCCTGCGGTCGTCGGCACGGCGCTCCGCCTGCTCGAACGCCACCCCGCCTTCGCCAAGGTGCGTGTCGTCTCGCGGCTCCCCTCGGGGCTTCCCTCCGCCCGGATCGACGCCGACTCGCTGAAACAGGTGGTAATGGCCCTGGCCTCCAACGCGGCGCGGGCCATGCCCGATGGAGGGACCTTGTCGCTCAGGGCCGCAAGGGATGGGGACTCCGTCGTGCTCGACGTTCTCGACACGGGGCCGGGTGTTCCGCCGTCGCTGCGATCACGGATCTTCGAGCCGTTCTTTACGACGCGATCGGAGGAGGGAACAGGGTTGGGGCTGGCGATCGCCCGCAGCCTCGTACGAGGACGCGGGGGCGACATCGTCTGCGGCGCTCGCCGCGGTCGCGGAGCCCTCTTCCGCGTATTGCTGCAACCGGCGGAGGCCGGCAGGTGAGCGAGGGGTATCGCGTCCTGGTGGCCGAGGACGAAGCCACGTACGCCATGACCGTGGCTCGCTTCCTCAAGGAGCGCGGTCACGAGGTCAAAATCTGCCCTACCGGGCGCGCAGCCCTCAAGGCCCTGGCCGACTCCGAATGGGAGGCGCTGCTCCTGGACCTGAAGCTCCCCGACGCCAGCGGCATCGACATCCTCGCCCGCGTCCGGAAGGAGAACGCCGAGCTGCAGACGATCATCGTCACCGGCTTCGCCAACGTCGAGTCGGCCATTGAAGCAATGCGTCTCGGCGCGTTCGACTATCTCACCAAGCCCCCCAATTTCGAGGAGCTAGCCGTGCGCGTCGACCGCGCGGCGCAGAAGACGCTCTTGGAGCGGGAGAATGCCCGGCTCCGGTTCCAGGTGGGTCGCGGTCTCTCCCACGATATCGTGACCCGCTCCCCTGCCATGGAAAAGATCATCGCGACCCTCGAGAAGGTCGCTGCGGCGAAGACGCCTGTTCTGATCGAAGGGGAAAGTGGCGTCGGAAAGGAGCTTCTCGCCCAGCACCTTCACCGTCTGTCGCCGCGGGCCAACCACGCTTTCGTGGACCTGAACTGCGCGGCGGTGCCGGCCACTCTCCTGGAAAGCGAACTCTTCGGCCACGAGCGAGGAGCCTTCACGGGCGCGACGTCGGAGAAGCCGGGCCTCGTCGAGGTGGCCGATGGGGGCACTCTCTTCCTCGATGAGGTGGGCGAGATGGCCCCCGAGGTCCAGTCGAAGCTTCTGCGCGTCCTCGACTCGGGCACCTTCTACCGCGTCGGCGCGACGCGCAAGCGGCGAGCGGACTTCCGGTTGCTAGCGGCGACGAACCGTGAACTCCGCGCGGAGGTCGCCGCCGGACGCTTCCGCAAGGACCTGTTCTATCGGATCAACGGCGTTCGAGTCGTCGTGCCTCCCCTTCGGGATCGTCCCGAAGACATCCCGGTTCTGGTGGAGCACTTTTCGCGGGGCCTGCCCGGCGGGCGCGCGTTCTCCGACGCAGCGCTCCTGGCGCTCGCAGCTCACGACTGGCCCGGCAACGTCCGCGAGCTTCACTTTGCCGTGGAGCGGGCGAGCCTCCTCGCCGAGGGGGACCGCATCGAGGTCAGCGACCTTCCGCCGGAAATCGTCGAGAAGGGCCGGCACGGCGCCGCCGCCCCTCAGCCCTCGGTTCCCCGGGCGGAAGGAGACGGGCCGGATGAGGGGCGCATAAGGGCCGCCCTGGAGACGGCCCACTGGCGTCGGGGAGATGCGGCCAAGGCCCTTGGCGTTTCTCCCAGGACGCTATACCGCTGGATGAGGCGAATGGAGTTAGAATAGCGTGGATAAAGGAGATCTAATGATGACTCTCACGCTTCGATGGGTAGCTGCTGCGGCTCTGGTCTTCGGGATTGCTTTCCCTGCCGGGGCCGAAACGACGAGGAGCGCCACGGCCGTGACCCGCACGATCCACCACCGCCACAAGTACGCTCACCGGCGGTCGACGGGCACCCACCACCAGGCGCGCGCGCATCACCACAGCCATGGCTCGCGGGCCACGCACTCCAAGCCGGCGCCCGCGCCGGTGCAGTAAGGACCGGAACTAGCCGGCGACGGCCTCGCGGACAATCCCGTCCTGCTCCGCGACGTGAGCCTTGTGAGAGCCGGGCGCCGGGGAGGCGCTGGCTACGCGCCCGAGGTACCGCAAGGGCCGTCCTTGCGCTCCCGCGACGAGACCGTCGGCAAAGGCCTCTCGAACAAACCGCCACGCCCCCATGTTTCGCGGCTCCTCCTGGGCCCACACGATCTCCGCCCCCGCGGAGTATCGGGCCAGTATCCGGGCGATCTCGGCTCCAGGGAACGGGTAGATCTGCTCGAGGCGCACGACGGCCACGTGATCGGTCTTTCGCTCCTCCCGCCCCTTCAGGAGATCGTAGTAGAGCTTCCCGCTGGTGAGGACGACGCGGCGGACGCGAGATGGATCGGCCGCAGCATCACCGAGAACAGGCTCGAATCGTCCCTCCGAGAGATCGGTGAGGGACGAGACGCAACGCGAGTGCCGGAGGAGGCTCTTGGGCGTGAAGATCACGAGGGGCTTCTCCACCGAGTCCCGCCCCTGCCAGCGCAGCAGGTGAAAGTATGAGGCGGGGGTCGACGGGTAGCAGACCCGCATGTTGTCCTCGGCGCAGAGCGTGAGGAAGCGCTCGATACGGGCGCTCGAGTGCTCCGGTCCCTGCCCCTCATGGCCGTGGGGAAGCAACAGAACGAGACCGTGAGGCTGCCCCCACTTCGTCTCGGAGGCGGCGAAGAACTGGTCGACGATGACCTGGGCGCCGTTGAAGAAGTCGCCGAACTGGGCTTCCCACATGACCAGGGCTCGATGCTCGGCGACGGCGTAGCCGTACTCGAAGCCCATGACCGCCGCCTCGGAGAGCAGGCTGTCGTGGACCTCGAAGCGCGTGCCTTCGGGGGCCAGCGCATTGAGGGCCACGTGCTCCCGACCCGTCCTCACGTCGTAGAGGACGGCATGGCGCTGGCTGAAGGTTCCGCGCCCGGAGTCTTGCCCCGAAAGTCGAACGGGAATTCCCTCGAGTAGCAGCGTGCCGAAAGCCAGGGACTCGGCGGTCGCCCAGTCGACGTCCCCCTTGCCCTCGAGAAGATCGGCCCGCTTGCGGAGATGCGCCGCGAGCTTGGGGTGCATCTCGAAGCCCTCGGGAACGGAGCCAAGGGCCGAGAGCGTCGCGCGGAGCCGAGCACGCATGGCACTCGGGTCGACGTCGGCGAGGGGCTCGGGTGGTCGGCGCACGATGTTGGCGAGGGGCCCGGCCTCTCCCTCGCGCTGCATCTCCTCCTTCTTCTCGGCCCAGAGGGCGTCGAGCGCCTCGCGGGAGATCCAGCCGGCGCGCACGGCATGCTCTCCGTAGAGCTGTCCCACCGACGTGTGGCTCTTGATCTTGGAGTACATGATGGGCTGCGTGTACGAGGGTTCGTCCCCCTCGTTGTGCCCCCACCGCCTGTAGCCGACGAGATCGATGACGACGTCACGCTTGAAGCGCTGCCGGTACTCCAGGGCCAGGGCCGCCACGTAGGCCACGGCCTCGGGATCGTCGCCGTTCACGTGGAACGCCGGAGCGTGGACCATCTTGGCTACGTCGGTGCAGTAGGTGGACGACCGGGCGTCCTGCGGCAGCGTCGTGAAACCGATCTGATTGTTCACGACGACGTGGATCGTCCCTCCGGTCGTGTAGCCCTCGAGGCCAGCCAGGTTGAGCGTCTCGGCCACGATGCCCTGCCCCGCGAAAGCGGCATCTCCGTGGAGGAGGATGGGGATGACGCGGGACCGCTCTTTGTCGCCGAGGGCGTCCTGCTTGGCGCGGACCATCCCCTCGACCACCGGATCCACGAACTCGAGATGGCTGGGGTTGGGCGAAACACTGACCGCCAGTGTCTCGCCCGTATCGGCTACGTGGGCGCCCGTCGCGCCGAGGTGGTACTTCACGTCGCCGGAGCCCTGGGTCGAATCGGGATCGACGCTCCCCTCGAACTCCGAGAAGATCTGCGCGAGAGGCTTCCCCACGGTGGTGGCGAGAACGTTCAATCGACCGCGGTGGGACATGCCGATGACGGCTTCCCGCACTCCCTGGCGCGACGCGTCGCAGAGGATGCGGTCGAGGAGCGGGATCAGCGCCTCGCACCCTTCTAGTGAAAACCGTTTGTGGCCCACGTATTTCGCGTGGAGGAAGCGCTCGAAGCTCTCGGCCTCGACGAGCTTCTCGAGGATCCTGCGGCGCTGGCTCTTGTCGAGCACCAGCCGGTTGCGCGCCGACTCCATGCGCTCCTGGAGCCATTCTTTCCGCTCGGGGTCGGCGATGTACATGTACTCGACGCCGATGGTCCCGCAGTAGGTGTCCCGGAGAACCTCGAGGCTCTCTCGCAGCGTGGCGCGATCACGTCCCGACAAACCGTTGGTGATGAACTCGCGGTCCAGGTCCCAGAGGGTGAGCCCGTAGGTCGCGGGGTCCAGGTCCTTGTGGGGAGCCCGCGTCGAGTCGAGGGGATCGAGGTCGGCGACGAGGTGCCCGCGCACGCGGTACGCATGGATGAGCTGTAGGACGCGGGCCTGTTTCTCGATCTCCTCGCGGTTCCCGGCGGGGCCGCCGAGGCCCGGCGCGGAGTCGATCTCCCAGCGGACCGGGCGGTGGGGCACCTTCAGGTCCTCGAAGACCCGCTCGTAGAACCCGTCGTCGCCGCGCAGCAGCTCTTCGAGGCGGGAGAGGAAGAGTCCCGATTCCGCCCCCTGGATGATGCGGTGGTCGTAGGTCGAGGTGACGGTGAGGACCTTGCTGATTCCGAGGAGCGAAAGCGTCCTGGGAGCCATCGCCCGATACTCGGCCGGGTAGTCGAGGGCCCCGGTGGCGACGATCAGCCCCTGACCGGGCATCAGCCGGGGCGCCGACGACGTGGTCCCCACGGTTCCCGGGTTCGTCAGGGAGACAGTGGTCCCCAGGAAATCGTCGGGAGAGATCGTCCCCTTGCGCGCGCGTGCTACCAGATCGTCGAACGCCGCCAGGAAGCCGGCGAAATCGAGCTTGTGGGCATCCTTGAGGTTGGGGACGAGGAGCGTGCGCGTCCCGTCCTTGCGCTGGACGTCCACCGCCACACCCAGACGAACGGCGTCTCGCTGGATGCGGTGGGGGTGGCCATCGAGCTCGGCGTAGGCGTCGTTCAGCCGGGGGAAGGCGTCGAGGGCTCGCAGGATGGCCCACGCCACGAGATGAGTGAAGCTCACCTTCCCGCCGCCCGTGGCGTCCCGGTGCTTGTTGAGGATGCGGCGATTCTCCTCGAGGGTCCTCACGGGGATGATGCGGATCGACGTCGCCGTGGGGATCGAGAGGCTCGCTTCCATGTTCTCGACGATGCGAACGGCGCCGCCGCGGATCGGCATCGCGATGTCACCCGGCAGGATGGCCGGGACGATCAG
>JBGPYB010000204.1:0-6952 GCA_041493035.1 Vicinamibacteria bacterium
CGTCTCGCCCGTGGAGGGAAGCTGCTCGAGCACCAGGTAGGTGACGGGAATGATCGCTCCAAAGGCGATGGCTCCTGCGGCACCCCAGTCGTTGGCCTTCGACCAGTAGCAGCAGGCGATGAGGAGCGTGGACATGCTGGCGAGGTAGATGGTTCCCGTCACACCGAGATACGACCAGAGGTCGCCCTTCAGGGGATACCAGAGGCCGTAAAGGAGCAGGAAGACGCCGATGATGGCGACGATGGACCGGTTCATCAGGAGCCCCTTCTTGTCGGTCCATCCGGGGCGCCTCCACGGCGCGACGATGTCGTTGTAGATGACGCTCGCCCATGTCAGCATGTAGCTCGAGTCCGTGGACATGTCGGCGGCCAGCATCGCCGCGAGCATGAGGCCGATGAGCCCCGTCGGAAGGAAGGTCGAGAGCCAGGTGGGCATGGCGGTGAGCGTCGAGATGCCCGCCGTGCCGGGCGGAAAAGCGGCGAGCGCCGCGATCCCCCAGATCCCGGGGATCAGGAATCGCGCCACGAAAAAGAACGCGGTGCCGGTGTAGACGCGCTGTCCCGTCTTGGCGTCCTTGGCCGCCATCACCCGGGCGATCGTCGTCTGCCAGGTGAGAACCACGGCCGTATTGAGGCATGCGTTGAACAGAACGTAGGCCCAGCCCATTTGAGGGTTCGCGAAGGGGCTGAAGCCGGCGGCCCCGTAGTGTTGGTCGACGACGTCGGCGAGGTTGGACCAGCCCACTCGGGCCAGGACCAGGACCGTCACGACGATGAGGCCCAGGCTCATGACGATGAACTGAAGGAAATCGGTGACCAGGACCGACAGCATCCCGCCGAGGATCGTGTAGACGGCGACGAGGACGAGGAGCGCGGTCATCGCCAGCTCCAGGGGATGCGCTCCGAGGGCGCCCTGAAACCGGGTCACGATCATCAGGAACTCGCCGCCGGTTCGGAGGAAGACGCCCATGTTGAGCAAGCCACCGAGGACGATGACGATACCGGAGGCCCTGCGTATTCCCACGCCGAACCGGCGCTCAAAAAGCTCGGGGAGCGTCATCACCTTGGCTTCCCGGAGCGGCTTGACGCAGAAGCCCGTGACGCCCACGAAGAACATGGCCAGCGCCTGGAGGATTCCCGGAGTGGCACCCGCGAAGCCGTACCTGTACCCCGCTTCGGCGGTGTACATGCACGTCACGATGCCGAACTCGGTGGCGGCCAGCGAGGCGATCCCGAGGTGCACGTCCATCTCCCGCCCCGCGACGAGGTAATGCTCGACGCTCCCCACGTAGCGCCGCACCATGAGGCCCGCGACCATGGTGGCCGCAAGGTACAGGCCGATGATGCTTCCGTCGATCCAGGTGAACTGGGTCAAGCTCTCTCCTTCGGGCAGAAGGCGGCTGGTGTCGCGGGCGGGCTAGAACTTCAAGGTCAAACCCACGACCCCGCGCCAGTAGTCGAGCTTTCCCACGCTGACTACCTCTCCCGCCTGGAAGTCGCCGAAGGTCCGGAAGAAGCGGATGTCGCCGCGCAGGCCGGCGTGGTCGCTGAAGAAGAGGATGACCCCTCCTCCCACGTTGTAGCCGACCTTGTCCTCGTTCACGACGACGAACCCTTCGCGGGTCTTCAGGTCGGGCCGGATCAGGCTCACGCCGCCCGTTCCGTAGACGCGCACCTGCCCAGCCGGCATGGCGATCATGAAGTTGGCCGAAAGGCTCTGAACCTTGTTCGACGCGAGGGTGTCCGCGGGAGCGTCGCCGGCGAAGTCCTTGACGTAGGCGAACTCCCCCTCGAACCCGAACACACCTCCCCCGAGGAAGCCGAGTGCGCCCCCGTAGGTGGTGCGGCTCGAATCCGTGGAGCCACCGAAGGCCTTGCCGTAGAAGGGCGTCAGGATGATCTCCGCCCGGGCCGGAACGGCAGCGACGAAAAGGGCGCCCGCCATGCTCGCGATCACGCACCGCCGAAGTCTTGCGACCAGCATCGGTTCCTCCTTGAGTAGTCGTTATGAGGGACCCCGAGGCGGGGGCCAGTGGGAATGATACCAGCCACGTCCGGGATCGTAGCGCCTATAATCCGCGCGATGGCCTCGGAGCGACGTGACGCCGGACACCCCCTGGCTCTGCGGTTCATAGCCGGCTTCAAGCTCTTCAAGGGAGTCTTGCTTCTCGCCTTCGGAATCGGAGCGCTGCGGCTCCTCCACCGCGACGTGGCGGAGATCGTGGGTCGCTGGGTCGCCGAGCTTCGGATGGATCCACAGAACAGGTTCATTCACGCCCTCCTGTTGCGCGCCGGGGCGGTCGACGATCGGATGCTCCGAGAGATCGGCGCCGGGACGTTCTTCTACGCCGCCCTCCTTCTCACCGAAGGCATCGGCCTCTGGCTCGAGAAGCGGTGGGCGGAGTACTTGACGGTCATTGTCACCGGATCGTTCCTTCCCCTGGAGATCTACGAGCTGACCCGCCGCATCAACGTCACCCGCGTGACCATACTCGTGATCAACGTCCTGATCGTGGTCTATTTGATCGGTTTCCTGCGCGCGACCCAGGACAAGGAACGCTCGGCGACGGACGTTCGCCGCCCCGAAGGAGATCTGTCGACATGAAGCTCGCAACGACGACACGCCGGTCGTTCCTGACGAAGACCTCCACTGCCGCGGCAGCCTTATGGCTCTCACCACGATCGGCGAGAGCCGCTGATGCGCGGGTAGAAGTGTTGCTCGACGAGCCGATCGGGACGATCGCGCCTGAACTCTACGGGCACTTCGCGGAGCATCTGGGAGGCGTCGTCTACGACGGCATCTGGGTGGGCGAGGGATCGAAGATCCCCAATCAGCAGGGGATCCGGACGGCCCTCGTGGAACACCTGCGTCGGATCCGCGCCTCGGTCATCCGCTGGCCGGGCGGCTGCTTCGCCGACAGCTACGACTGGCGCGACGGAATCGGGCCCCGGGCGAGCCGACCGCGGCGTACCAACTTCTGGATCGACACCTCGCGACCGACGCTGCCGAACGGAGCGCCGAGCTACGAGCCGAACGAATTCGGCACCGTGGAGTTCGCTCGCTTCTGCCGCCTCGCCGGGGCTCAGCCTTATCTGGCCGCGAACCTCCGCAGTCTTCCGGCACGCGACTTCTATCAGTGGGTGGAGTTCTGCAACTCCCCCGCCGGAAGCACCACGTTGGCCGAAACGCGCGCCGCCCAAGGGGAGCGCGAGCCCCTCGGCATCCGGCTCTGGGGTGTCGGCAACGAGTCCTGGGGATGCGGGGGGGATTTCAAGCCGCAGGACTACGCCTCGGAGTTCCGTCGCTTCACGTCGTGGGTGCCGGGCTACGGCGCGCCGCTACGCTATGTCGCCTCGGGCCCGAACGCCGGGGAGATCGACTGGACCCGGGGCTTTTTCCACGCGCTGGTCGAGAAGGGGACGCAGCAGCTGGAGCGTGTCCACTCGTGGGGCCTCCACCACTACTCCTGGAACGTGAGCAGCGGACGGACTCAGGACTGGGAGAAAGGCAAGGGAGACGCGCTCGCCTTCAGCGTGGAGGAATGGTACGAGCTGCTCCGCGACGCCGACAAGGTCGAAGGCCTGATCAAGGATCACTGGACCGCGATGGGCGAGGTGGATACCCGGCACCGCGTGAAGCTCGCCGTCGACGAGTGGGGAGCCTGGCACCGCCCAGGAACCGAAGCGCACCCGACCCACCTCCTGGGCCAAGGATCGACGCTCCGCGACGCCGTGCTGGCGGGTCTCACGCTGGACACGTTCAACCGCCATGCCGACAAGGTGGCGATGGCCAACGTCGCCCAGCTCGTGAACTGCCTCCAGGCGCTCTTCGTCGCCCACGAAGACAAGTTCGTGACCACTCCCACCTTCCACGTCTTCGAAATGTACGCGGCTCATCAAGAGGGCGAGGCCGTGCGCGCCGTCTGGAACGCGCCGAGCCTGACCTATTCTCGCGCGGGACAACCGGCGACGTTTTGGGGGCTCGCCGGCTCGGTGTCGAAGAAGGGCAAGGAGTTGACCCTGACCGCGGTCAACCCCCACGTTTCCGAGGCCCGCGAGGCGGAGATCGTCTTTCGGGGGGGGACGATCGCGGCCTGCCGCGCGCGAGTCCTGACCGATTCCGATCTCCACGCCCACAACAGCTTTGACCGGCCCGACGCCGTCCGCCCCGTCGACGCCCCTGCGCGGGTCAGCGGCGCGACCGTGGCCTTCCGCTTTCCGCCAGCGTCGGTCGTGCGGCTCACCGCGACCCTGGCCTGAGGGGCGACTGGCGTCTCAGCGGGCTTTTCGGAGCTCGCGGCTGACGCGCGTCAGACCCTTCAGGGTGTGGTCGATGTCGTAGCCGAATCCGAAGCGAAGCCCGCGGCCTTCCCGGAACTGGTCCCCCGGCACGAGCAGCACGGATTGACGTTGCCTCACGCGGTCGACGAGGGCTTGCGAACCGATCCGCAGCCGGTAGCGCACGAAGGCAATCGCACCGGCCTGGGGCGGCACGTAGTCGAAGATGTCGTCGTGACGCGCGAGCCAACCCTCGAAACGAGGCAGGTTGCGGCCGATGATCGCGCGGGTGCGGCGCAGCAGGCGCTCTCGCACGGCCGGCTCCAGGACGCGCGTCGCCAGGCGATCCGACAGCATCCCGGGTGTCAAGGTCGTGTAGTCGTGGCGCTTCCAGATCTCCCGGATGACGCGGTGCGGCGCCACGAGCCAGCCGACGCGAAGGCCGGGAAGGCCAAACGCCTTCGACAACCCCGAGGTGACGACCACGCGGTCGTACCGCCCCCAAAAAGTCGGCGTCGGCTCCTGGCCGGGCACCTCGGCGCCCCGGTAGATCTCATCCGCGAGGATCCATGCACCATGGCGTCGGGCGAGGCGTACGACGCTGTCCATCTCCTCGACGGTCAGCACGGCTCCCGTCGGGTTGTTCGGGTTGCAAATCATGATGACCCGGGTCTTCGGCCCGACGGCTCTCTCGAGAGACGCGAGGTCAAGCCCCCATCGGCGGCGGCCTGCGCTCCCCACCGGCTTCAGGTGAAAGAGGTCCGTTCCATCGCCGTACTGCCTTCCGAGGCCCCAGCCTTGCATGTAGTTGGGAACCATGAACGCGAGTCGATCGCGCGGCTCGAGGAGCGTCCAGAGTGCCAAGTGATTCGCCTCGGAGCCGCCGTTCACGACGGTCACGTTGTCGACACGGGCGCTCGGGTACCAACGGGCGATCCGGCTCCGCAGTTCCTCCGACCCTTCGGAAAGGGGATAGCCAAGGCGCGTGCGCAGGATCTCGCGACGCCCGCCACAGAGGGCCAGCAGCTCGTCCAGCCGGAGGGGAACAACGCCGCTCTCGGACAAGTCGTATCGAACCCGGTGCCAGTGCACCGACTGCATCCGCTCCATCTCGAAGAGGTCGATTCGCATGGCGTGCTCCGTGGCTTGAGAGGCGCGAGTCTAGCATCTCCAGTTTGTTAAACAGTCGTAGAAAGTCTTGACAACGGCGACCGCGTCGATAGGATGGCCCTGGCCCGCTGCGGCGCGGGACAATACCGGGAGCGCTATGTCCCCCTCACGATGGTCGTGTTGCTCGGCTCTCTTCGTTGTCGGAGCGCTTGCGGCCTTGGCGCCCGCCGCCGAGGCCCAATCGAGCCGCGTGTCTCTCCACGGCAACTGGACTCTCCAATCCTCCTGCCAGGTGAAGGCGGCGGGTGGCGATATCGCGAAAGCGGGGTTCGACGCGAGCGGCTGGCACCGAGCCGAGGTTCCGACGACGGTGATCGCCGCGCTGCTGGCCGACAAGACCTACGGGGAACCCTTTTTCGGCACGAACCTCCGCTCGTTCCCTGGAATGAACTACTCCGACAAGGAGTTCTTCTCCAGCCAGGCGATGCCCGAGGGAAGCCCCTTCCGCTGTTCCTGGTGGTTCCGCACTGAGTTCACGCTTTCCGCTGCCGCGCGCGACAAGACGACCTGGCTCCATTTCGACGGCATCAACTACCGGGCCAACGTCTGGCTCAACGGGCAGAAGATCGCCGATGCGAAGGACGTCGCCGGAACCTTCCGCATCTTCGAATTCGACGTCACGAGTCTCACCCGCGGAGCAACGCCGAACGCCCTCGCGGTGGAGGTGTTCGCTCCGGAAAAGAACGACCTCGCCCTCACGTGGGTGGACTGGAATCCAACACCCGCCGACAAGGACATGGGGCTCTGGAAGGACGTCTATCTCGCCACGAGCGGCGATGTCTCCCTTCGGCATCCGTTCGTCGCCTCGAAGGTGGAGGCCGATCACCAGGCGGCGGGACTCACCGTCAGCGGCGACTTGCAGAACGTGTCTGCTCGGCCTGTGAAGGGGATGCTCCGAGCCGAGGTCGAGGGTGTGCGGGTGAGCGAGGCCGTGGAGTTGGCGCCCGGGCAGTCGAAGACCGTGGTCCTCTCGCCGGACCGGCATCCCGAGCTGCGACTCGCCCATCCGCGCCTGTGGTGGCCGTACCCCATGGGAACGCCCAACCTCTACACGGCCAAGCTGGCCTTCGAGAGCGGCGGGCAGACTTCCGACTCAGCCGAGGTGCGTTTCGGCATCCGCGAGGTCACGTCGGAGCTGACCGACAAGGGGCATCGGCTCTTCAAGGTCAACGGGCGTAAGGTCCTGGTGCGCGGCGCGGCATGGGCCCCCGACATGTTCCTGCGCTGGTCGCCCCGGCAGGCCGACGCGGCCCTGCGCTACACCCGCGACATGGGACTCAACACCATCCGCCTCGAAGGCCGGATGGAGCGCGACGAGTTCTTCGACCAGGCCGACGAGCTGGGAATCCTGATCATGCCCGGCTGGACATGCTGCGACATGTGGGAGAAGTGGGACACCTGGAAGCCGGAGCACCACCAGATCGCGGGCGCCTCCATGGCCGACCAGGCGCGCCGCCTTCGAAATCATCCGAGCGTCTTCGTCTGGCTCTACGGCAGCGACGGAC
>JBGPYB010000005.1:0-61030 GCA_041493035.1 Vicinamibacteria bacterium
AGCACAGCTCCTCGTCGGTCATCTGGAGGATGTGGGCCAGCCCTCCGATACCGGCGTCGATGAGCTTCTGGACGGTCTTCTCGCCGACGTGGGGCAGGCTGCGCAGCTCTTCGACGATGCGCTCCATGCGCGCCATCTCGGCCTCGACCTCCTGGCGCTTCTCCTCCTCGCTCTTGATGTCGATGCGCCAGCCCACGAGCTTGGCGGCCAGGCGGACGTTCTGGCCCTTCTTGCCGATGGCGAGGGAGAGCTGCTTGTCCTCGACCACGACCTCCATGATCTTCTGCTCTTCGTCGACGATGGAGACGCGGCTGATCTTGGCCGGGGACAGCGCCTTCTCGACGAAGGCCACGGGGTCGTCGCTCCACTCGACGATGTCGATCTTCTCGCCGCGCAGCTCCCGGATGATGGACTGAACGCGCGTTCCCTTCATGCCGACGCACGCTCCCACGGGATCGACGTCCTTCTCCCGGGAGATCACCGCCACCTTCGCGCGTTCTCCGGCTTCGCGAACGCAGCCCCTGATCTGGACGGTGCCGTCGTAGATTTCCGGAACCTCCATCTCGAAGAGCTTGACGAGCAGTGCCGGGTCGGTCCGGCTCACCACCACCTGCGGGCCCTTCGCCGACTTCAAGACCCGGACGATGGCGACGCGCACGCGGTCGCCCGTCTGATAGGTCTCGGCGCGGCTCTGCTCCTTGCGGGGCAGCACAGCCTCGGCGCGCCCGAGGTCCACGACGAAGTCCCCCATCTCCTGTCGCTTGATGATCCCGTTGATCACCTCGCCCACGCGGCCGGAGTACTCGGCGAAGACGTTGTCGCGCTCGGCCTCGCGGACCTTCTGGAAGATGACCTGCTTCGCCGTCTGCGCGGCGATCCGCCCGAGGATGTCCGTGGGCTTGGGGAACTCGATCTCCTGCCCCACCTCCGCCTCGGCGATGAGCTTCCGCGCCTCGTCGAGGCCGATCTGGGTCTCGGGGGTCTCGACGGTCTCGACGATCTGCCGCACGGCGAAGACCTCGATCTGCCCCGTCTCGTTGTTGAAGCGGCTGCGCAGTTCCTCGGCGCCCTTGTAGTACTTCTTCGAAGCCGTGAGGATGGCGTCCTCGATGGCCGCGATGATCACCTCGGGATTGATGTTCTTCTCCCGGCTGATCTGTTCGATCTGCTGGCGAAGCTGGTTGGGCATGATGTTCCCGTGTCTTCCTGAGCCTAGAATTCCACTTCGAGCCGGCCGTGGGCGATCTTGGAGTAGGGAACGCGCGCCACGGAGCCCCCTTCCTTCTCGAGGGTCACGGAGAGGACACCCTCGTCGAAGGCCGTCAGGCGGCCTGTCCAGTGGCGACGCCCGTCGACGATGTCGTAACTCGACACCTTCACGAGCTTCCCGACGGCCTTGCGATAGTCGTTCTCGCCGCGCAGGGGTCGATCGAGGCCGGGGGAGGACACCTCCAACGTGTAGGACGCGGGGACCTTATCCTCGGCGTCGAGGATGGCGGAGACCTCCTCGGAGACCGACTGGAGCTCGTCCAGACCGATGCCACCCTCCTTGTCCACGAAGAGACGCACGAGATAGTCGCTCCTGTCCCTCTTGACCTCGACGTCGGTCAGTTCGTACCCCCGCCCCTCGGTGACCCTCTGGGCCACCGCCCGGACGTGCTCGCTGACGTTTTCCACTTTCAGCTTCGGAACTCCAAAAAAAAGAGTGGGTCGAACCCACTCTGGTGCTGTCTCCCGGAGCTGGAAAAGGAAGGATATCAGGACATTACGACAATTTCAAGGCTCTCGTGCCGTGGCAGGCCGATCGCCTAGGTGACGATCCGGGCGACCAGGTCGTAGTCGTGGGATTCGGTGATTTCGCACGTCACGAAGCTGCCGGGGAGCGCCGACCCGTCATTGATGATCACGGCACCGTCGATTTCGGGGGCCTGTCCTGCCGTCCGGCCCCGGAGGAGAAGGTCGGTATCTTCGTGAGTTCCCTCCACGAGGACCTCCACGCGCTCGCCGACTCGACTCCGGTTTCGACGGGCGGAAAGGCGCTTCTGGAGGGCCATCACCCGTCGCCGGCGGCTCTCCTTGACCCGGGTCGCCACCCGATCCGGAAGGTCGAAGGATGTGGTGCCCTCCTCGTCGGAGAAGGTGAAGACCCCCACGTTGTCGAAAGCCCCCGCCTTCACGAACTCGAGAAGCTCTTCGAACTCGTCCTCCGTCTCCCCGGGAAAGCCGACGATGAACGACGTGCGCACCGTGAGACCGGGGACGCGTTCTCGCATCCGCTCGACGAGCCCAAGGAGGTTCCCTTTGCCCGTCGGCCGCTTCATCCGCCGGAGCACCGAGTCGGCGGCGTGCTGCAACGGGATGTCGACGTACTTGACGACCTTCTCCTCCGAGGCGATGGCGCCCAAGATGCCGTCGGTCATCGTGGCCGGATAGGCGTACATCACGCGGATCCACCGCAGGCCGTCAATGGCGCCGAGTGCTCGGAGCAACGTGGCGAGCCCGTCGCGCATCCCCAGGTCCAGACCGTAGCGAGTGGAGTCCTGGGCGATCAGAACCACCTCCTTGACGCCTCGCGCCGCCAGGGCCCGAGCTTCCGCCACGATGTCGGCGGTCGGCCGGCTACGATGGCGCCCCCGGAGCGTGGGGATGATGCAGAAGCTGCACGTGTAGTCGCATCCTTCGCTGATCTTCACATAGGCCATCCAGGCGGGCGTCGACAGGACGCGGGGTGACTGATGGTCGTAGACCCATTGCGGCAGACCCGTCGCCGCGTCGGTCGTGGTGGCCTCTCCCTCCACCGCCCGAAGGATGTCGTCGACCTGTCCGGTGCCGAGGGTCGCGTCGATCTCGGGGATCTCGCGGCGCAAGTCCGCGTCGTAGCGTTGGGCCAGGCAACCGGTCACGACGAGGCGCTTCGCGCGGCCCGATTCCTTCTCGCGCGCCATCTCCAGGATCGTGTCGATCGACTCCTGCTTGGCTCGGTCGATGAAGGCGCAGGTATTGACCACGATCACGTCGGCCTGGCGAGCATCGGCGGCGATCTCGTAGCCTCTCTGCCGCAGATGACCGAGCATCACTTCGCTGTCGACGAGATTCTTCGGACAGCCCAGGCTCACCAGACCGACCTTGGTTGAGCTAGGGGGCGCTGCTCCGGGAACTCCGGCCTCCGGCTCGGCCTTGGACTGGCGCGTGCCGTCGAAGCGGACCGGCGCCCACACCCCGCTGCTCATGATGCTCGGTCCTCCTGACGCCAGGGGCCTAGTGGGCCTTCTCGGGGGTGTCGATCTGGTTTCCCCACTCACGGAGCTTCTCTCGATCGCTCGTGGCGTAGATCTCGTCGCCAATGTCCGCGACCTGGTCGCCGATCCCCCCCAGCACTTCGAGGTCTTCGCCCTGCTGGGCGATCAACGAGAGGTGGTGGGCCACGGCGTCGAGGCGCGGGACAGCCTTGTCCATCGCGAGGAGCAGGCCTTCGATCACTTCGACCAGCGCCTTACGAGAGAGACCGTCGTGCCACGTGGGTTCCATCCGAAGATGATAGCGCCTCCGTTGACGCTTTGCGAGCTACGGTTGACCCGCGTCACGCGCGGTCCTAAGATCCAGCCGCGCGACTCGGCTGCTCGAATCGCGAAGGAGATGAAAAAGTGAAGACTGGCGCAAAGATCGCCATCGGCTGCGTAGCGCTCGTGTTCCTGGCCAGCATGGCCGCCGTCGTGGGTGTCGTGGGCCTCGGCTGGTGGGCCAAGAGCAAGGTCGAGAAATTCACCGGGAACGTCGCCGCGACAGAGGACCACCTCCGGGAGCTGCACAAGAAAGCCGAGGCGAACGCACCCCGCTTCCAGCAACCCGCGGACGGAGTGATCCAGGAGGATCGACTGGTCAAGTTCCTGGAGGTCCGCAAGAGGATCTACGCCGTGTACGAGGCCCACAAGGGCGGGTTCGAGGCCGCGGCGAACAATAAGTCAGCGACACCCCTCGATGCGCTGAGCGCCGCCGGAACGATGGCCGGCGCCTTGAACGAGGCCCGCATCGCGAAGGCCGAGGGCCTGGTGGCTGAGAGCATGAGCGAGGCGGAGTACGACTTCCTCGTGCAAAGCATCTACAAGGGAATGTTCGCTTCGGCGATCACTGAGTCCACCGGGACGCAGAGCGTCTCGGAAGCCGCCGGCCAGATGTCGAAGCTCACCGAGGCGCTCTCGAAGCAGGCCGAGCAGCAGCTCGGCCCCCAGGCCACGGAAGAACAGAAGGAAGCTCTCCGGAAGCAAATCGAGGAGATGCGCGCCCAGGGAGCCCAGGCCCAGGAAAGTGCGAAGCAGCTCGACATTCCCCCGGCCAACAAGGCCCTCTTCACAAAGTACGAGGCGGACATCAAGAAGTACTCGATGGCCGGGCTCGAGTGGATCGGACTCTAGACGTGGCGTCGCTGAGAATGAGGCTGAGGCTGGAGTAGCGGTCAGCGCGCGACGGCGAGAAGCTGTTCGGCCGCGACCACCGCTCCGGAGAGATCCGGACCTGGCGGAATCGGGCGCGACAGGACGTCCCGAAGCGCGGTCTCGATTCGCCCCGCGAATAGATCGGCATTGCTGACGTGAGCGCAGGGGACGAGCCGCTCCATTCCCGCCACCAGGATCGGATACTCCGGAAAGTCGCCGCGCTCCGTGTAGACGATGCGGGTCCCGGCTCCGATGGCGTCGGAAACGATCCCGTATCCCGGCTTCGTGATCACCACGTCGGCGGCGCCCACGAGATCCTCGAAGCCAAGACCCCGGCTCAGCAGTGATTCCGGGTCCAGTATCTTGACGTTCGCGATCTCCACCGCCGGGCCCACAGTCACGAGATCGATTCCTCGAAGGCGCGCAAACGCCTGGGGCTCGAACCCCCCGAAGGCGATTCCGCCGAAGGAGAGGAGGCCCACCGCGCCGCTGCCGAGGCCGAGGCGCCCACGTGTGTCGCTACGCGAGACCTTTGGCCGCCTCGCCACGAGGGGAATCTCGATGGCCTTCGGGAAGACCGACAGGTCCCCGGCGAACGGCAGCTTGAGAAGCAGGCCGCAACGTCGGTAGGCGGACGCCGCCCAGGCCGCCGCCTCGTTGAGCACGGCCTGACGCCGCGCGAGGTGGCGATAGATCCAATCCCAGGAGAAGTTCGCGAGGGCGATGCTCGGGATTCCGACCTCGGCGGCGGCTTCGAAAGCAAGGGGTGGCACGTCACCCAGAACGACCCGTGCCGTGGAGTGGTGGAGCCAACGCCACTCGGCGTCAACGCGGTCACCGTTCGAATCGTGGAAGGACCGCCACTTCCCCGCCGTTCCTGCTTCGTCGATGGTCAGGGCGTCCATCTGGGCGAGACCCACGTCGCACTCGAGGGTTCGGAAGGTCAGCGGCCCCGGAATCGCCCGCCGGAAGAGGGCCTCGGGCGCCGACGTCACCACGGTGAGGGGCATGGCGGGGTCGCGCGTCCGCACCGCGCGCAGCACCTCGCTGACCCGCGTCGCGTGCCCGTACCCGTGGCCGGAAACGTAGGCGACGATCATCGGAACTCAGCTACAGCAGGCACGAACCATGAATAAAGGGTAGAGCAGGTTGGGGGGGCAAAGGAAGCCGCTCCATGCCCTTGGCTGGGGCTACGGGTATATCCGGTACAGCATGCGGGGAAACGCGATCGTTTCCCGCAGGTGCTCGATCCCCGCGATCCATGTCACCACCCGCTCGATGCCCATCCCGAAGCCGGCATGGGGAAACGTCCCGTATTTTCGCAGGTCCATGTACCAGCGGAACGCTTCCTCGGGAAGGTCGTGCTCGTGGATGCGCTTCAGCAGGAGTTCGGGGTCCGCGAGGCGCTCCCCTCCGCCCACGATCTCGCCGTATCCCTCGGGAGCCAGGATGTCGGCCGAGAGCGACAGCTCGGGACGTTCCGGGTCCGGCGCCATGTAGAAGGCCTTGATGGCCGACGGGAAGCGATGGACCACCACCGGCTTCTCGTGGGCCTCGGCGATTACCGTCTCGTCGGTCCCGCCGAAATCGCTCCCCCACTCGGTCGCCGAGCCCTTCGCGCGGATGAGCCCGATCGCGTCGTCGTAGTGAAGGCGCGGAAAAGGAGCCTTCACGTTCTCGAGCTTCGACGTGTCGCGCTCCAGGGTCTTCAGCTCCTCGCGGCGCGTCTCCAGCACGCGTTCCACCACGCGACAGACGAGTCCCTCGGCAAGGGCCACCGCGTCGTCCAGATGGGCGAAGGCGATCTCGGGCTCGACCATCCAGAACTCCGTGAGGTGGCGGCGGGTCTTGGACTTCTCGGCGCGGAACGTCGGGCCGAAGCAATAGACCTTGCCGTGGGCGGCCACCGTGGCCTCGCTGTAAAGCTGGCCGCTCTGGGTCAGATACGCGGTCCCCTCGTCGAAGTACGGAACGCCGAAGAGCGTCGTCGTCCCTTCGCAAGCCGCAGGCGTGAAGATCGGAGTGTCGACGAGGGTGTACCCCTGATCGTCGAGAAAATCACGGGCGGCCTTCACCACGGCGTGGCGGATCCGTGCGATGGCGTGCTGCCGCTGGGAACGGAGCCAGAGGTGGCGATGCTCCATCAGGAACGCGGTGCCGTGGTCCTTCGGAGTGATCGGGTAGTCGTGGACCGACTGCAAGACGCGGAGGCCCGTCACCTCGACTTCGAATCCGCCCGGCGCCCGCTTGTCCTCCTTCACGCGGCCGGTCAGCTCGAGCGACGACTCCTGCCCCGCCTTGTCGCCGGCTTCCCAGCCCTCGGCCGGCATGGCGGCTTTGGCCACGACGGCCTGGGCAAACCCGCTCCCGTCGCGGATGGTGAGGAACTGGAGCTTCCCGCTCGAGCGCTTGTTGTGAATCCAGCCCCGCAGGAGAACCTCCTCCCCCACGTGGTGCTTGAAGTCACAAATCCGAACGGTTTCCATCAGGCCAGCTCCTCGATGTGGCGGGCGAGGACGCGGTGAAGCCCCTCCAGCTCGGGGTGGCGGAGCAGGTTCCGCCGCGCGTTCGCCAGCGTCCTGGGTATGTACGGCAGGTAAACGTCACTCCCGCGAACCGCCGCCATGTAACCGAACGTACCGAGGGCTTTCAGGTTCCGCTGCACCGAGACGAGCTCGAAGCGGCGGAGGAACGTCTCGCGGGCTTCGCTGGGGAGCGCACGTTGGCGAAACCCCTCGGCCTGGTCCGCGACGAACTCCTCGGAGAGATCCACGTACGAGTCGCGCAGGAGAGACGCCAGGTCGTAGGTGGCGGGCCCCATCCGCGCGTCCTGGAAGTCGATCCAGTGAAGTGCCCCGCGGTGGAGCATGAGATTGCGGCTGTGGTAGTCGCGATGGCAGAGGACGCGCGGCCAGGATGCGATCTCTTCGGAGAGCCGATGAAAGGCGCCCGAAAGTGTCGCCCGGTCCTCGACGCTCAGTTTCGCCGCCCGGTGTCCCTCGACGAAATGCGTCAGGAAGTAGTGAAGCTCCCACGACAGCTTCTCGATGTCGAAGGCGATCTGGAAGCACCCGGCGCGCTCCGGGCCGCGCGTCGCCTCAAGTTGAAGCGTCGCCAGCTGGTCGAGGGCCTCCCGGTACAGGGCCTCGCGAGTCCGCGCGGTCGCGAGAGCCAGCTCCTCTTGCAACGTCTGGTCGCCGAGGTCTTCCAGCAGGACGATCCCACGGGGGCCGTCGACGCCGAGGACCTCGGGGACGGGAATGCCGTAGTCCGCCATCAAGGTGCGCACGACCAGGAAGGGCGTCTCTCCGACCGCGAGCGGCTCGGGGTAGAGCGCCAAGACCGCGCTTCCCCCGGCGCTCGCGATACGGAAGTAGCGTCGGGTCGAAGCGTCTCCTGACATCGCCACGACGCTCGGCGGTTCTCCGCGCCCGTGGCCGCGTTCGAAAAGGAAAGCCGCGATCCGAGGGTCCAGGATCTCTCGGCTCACGCTTTGAGCTTCGACCACACCTGACCTCGAGCTGACCTTGTGCCGATGCGGCTCGTCACACCTTCCCCGGCAGCCACGCGCGCCCCTGACGTGAGGATGGAGCCACGGACGCGCGCCCGCTCCCCCACCAAGGCGCGCTCCCACAGGACGCTTCCGATGACGCTGGCCCCGGGACCGACGCGGCACCCCGCTCCGATCACCGAGCCCACAATACGCGCCCCGGGAGAGATGAGAGTGGACGGATCCACCAGAGATCGGGACGCGCCGCCGGCCGCCAGCAACGACGTCTGAGCCTTGAGGTAAAGCGCCGGGGTCCCGAGATCGGACCACGCGCCCTTCACCCTCACGCCGAGCAGTCGCGCGCCCTCAGCCAGGAGCGGCACGTAGAGATCGCGCACGCTGTCGGAGGCGCCTCTCGGCAGGCGATCGAGAAGGGCCGGATCGAGGACATGGACTCCGGCAAAGAGCGAGACCGTGCCTGCGGCACCGCGCGGGCGGCCGAGAATCGACACGATCCTGCCGTTCGGTCCTGTCACTACGGGCCCGTATGTCTTCGGGTCGGGGTTCGGCCTGAGGGCCAGAGTCACCTGGGAACCGGAGGCGCGGTGGCGCGCCACCAGTTCCGAAAGGTCGAAGTCGAAGAAGGCGTCGCCGTTCACGAGGAGGAACGGCTCATCGCCCAGGAAGTCCCGGACCCGGCGCGGCCCGCCTCCGGTGCCGAGGATCCGGCGCTCGTGGGAGAAGACGACACGCAGGCCGAACGCACTTCCGTCCCCGACGGCCCGCCGCACTGATGCCGCGCGATGATGGGTGTTGATCACGACGTCGCTCACACCGTGTCGGGCGAGCAGGTCCAGCGTCCAGTGGAGGAGCGGACGATTCAGGACGGGAAGCACGGGCTTGGCGCGCAGGGAGCTCAGAGGGCGCATCCGAAGGCCGAGGCCCGCGGCCAGGACCATCGCCTTCATCGATCCCGAAAGACCATGTCTCCCCGCCCTCCGGCTGCGACGAACAGCGCCACGTAGGAGTCGGTGATGTAGTCGGACGGCCCCAGGCCCAGAGCCCGCGCCGCGGCGTGGATCGTGGCCAGGGGCCCCTCCACTTCGACGAACGTGCCCACGGGCGTCTCGTCGACGACGATCTCGGCGTCGCGCCAGGCGAAGGACTCGCGATATTTCTGGTAGCGGAAGGCGGGACGGAAGCCGAGAGCCCCGAGAACGGCCTCGACGGCGTCGGCGTCTCCCACCTCCGACTCGATCTCCTCGCGGCTGCGAACTCCCTCGACCACGCTTCGGGCGCCTTTGTACGTCAGGACCGCGGCGCCGGGCTCCGTCCGGCGGAGGCGGAGGACGTTCCCCGCTCCGCTGAGCGACCGGCTGGCGTCGTCGAAGAGGAGGTTGTCCTCGAAGTGGCGCGGCCTTTGGGGCATAGCACCGATGCGCGAAACGGCCTGCCGCGCCGCGTCGGGGCCCGCCATGCGGAGCTTGATCTCGGTCTCGGTCATCGAGCGGCGTCCAGTGGCGCTGGGCGGCGCCTCAGGCCACGACGCGGACCTTGATGTCGATCCGATCCTTGGGGTTGTCGCGGGGGTCCCGAGGCGCGTTCACGATCTTGTCGGCGGCTTCCATCCCGCGGAGCACGCGGCCAAAGGCGGTGTACTGGCGGTCCAGGAAGGCCGAGTCGGCGACGCAGACGAAGAACTGGCACCCCGCGCTGTCGGGGCTCGACGAGCGCGCCATCGACAGTACGCCGCGCTTGTGGGGCGTTTCGTTGAACTCGGCCTTGATGGAATAGCCGGGGCCGCCGGTGCCATGGCGCTCACGCGAGGCTTTAACGTCCTTCGTGTTCGGGTCGCCCCCTTGGATCATGAATCCCGGGATCACGCGGTGGAAGGTCGTGCCGTCGTAGAACCCCTTGCCGGCGAGGTCCAGGAAGTTCTTGACGTGGCCTGGGGCCTTTTCCGGCATGAGCTCGATCTCGATCTCCCCGAACGTCGTTTCGATGACGACGCGCGGCGCTGCGGCTTCTGTCACGGTTCCTCCTTGGTGAAGACGAAGACGAGTACGACGCCCGACTCTAACCGACCGTCGTTCGGAAAGCGACCACCGATCTCAGGGCTTTCGCGGCGGCGAGCCGACTCCTTCGAGGGCTCGGTCCAGCTCCTCTTGCAAGCGACTGTCCCCGGTGTGCAGGAGGAGAAGGCGCGCTTCCTCGCGACGAGCGAGGCGGGCCAGGCAGAGCGCGCGATCGAAGCGCGCCTCGGGTGGAAGCAACCAACCGTCTCCTTGCGCCTCGAGTGTTCCGAACAGACGAAGCGCTTCGGCGGGTTTGCCTCCGCCGAAAGCGTCGACCGCAGCCACGAAGTCGGGCGGCGGCGGGTCGTCTTCACCCGGAGCGAGCCCGTTTTCGAGCAATGTCGGCCGAGGGGCCTTGGGCCGTCGCTCCACCGGACGATGATTCCACGCGCTGCGGGGGACCGTCTCCTGAACGTCGGCCTTGGTCAGCGCTTCGACGGCCGTGGGAAGCGTCAGGTTGAAGGGAGGACGCACCCCGACTCCCGAGAAGCCGCGGCGGTTGATGAGGACGGCGGCGGGGGGTTCCACTCGGAGCGACGCGAGGACGCCGGGGCCGCCGGCGAAGGGCCAGGTGTAGCGATAGAGGCTGACCACTCCTCGCAGCGCCTGGTCCTGGTCGGCGGAAGGGGGAACGAGGACCACCTGGACCGACGCTGGCAGCAGGCGCTTGAGAGCCTCGAGATCGGCCGAGCACGTGCGACATTTCGGCTCCGCGGCGTAGAGCAGCGTGGGGATGTCGGTGTCGAAACGGAGCATGGCGCCACTCGAAAGGCGGGTTCGCTCGGGAAGAACGAACGGGCCGTCCCGATGCTGGACCTTGGGCTCGGTCCGCAGTGCCAGGATCCGGACGTGATCGATCTCGGCCTGCAGGCTCGGCAGACCCGCGGCGTCCGCGGCGTCCCCTGCCACGGCCATCTTCTCGGCATCGAGGCCCTGAACACCTCCGGCCAGGACGATGTCGAGGGCCTCCCGTCCGCGGCCCAGCACGATGAGTGACCGCGCCAGGCGCACCGCAGCCCCCCCGGCGGGATCGAGGTCGAAGGCGCGGCGAAGGTAGCGCGCCGCGGCGTCGTGGCGGCCGGCAGACGCCAGTGAGACCCCGACGGCTTCGTAGAGGCGGGAGCGGTGGCGCCGGTACTCTCCCCGCGCCGCCACGAACGCGTCCTCCACCACCTCCCCCTTCCGCCCCGCCCGAACGTAGGCGGTGGGCTCGAAGTCGGCGGTGACCGTGAGCGCCTTCCGCGCTTCGATCAGGCTCTGATCCGGATGAGCCGCGGCGCCGGCGATCGCCTTGGCCGCCAACGTCTCCGCCTGATCGATGGGCGAAGGCCCGGCGGCCAGGAGCAGGATCGCGGCCACAACCCGACTCACCACGCGTCCTCCTTCAACTCGTTCGGGGATGCAGCCGGGAGAAGCGCCTCTCGGCCTCGTCCAGCGTCGCGTCCTTCTTGCAGAACGCGAAGCGAACCTGGCGGCTGCCGTCGGTGGCGTCCCTGTAGAACGACGAACCCGGCACCGCCGCGACTCCGACGTCCTGGACCAGGTGCCGAACGAAGGCCACGTCGTCGTCCCAGCCGAGGCCGTCGATTTCCGTCATGACGTAGTACGCCCCGGCAGGCCGATGAACCCGAAAGCCGGTGCCCTCCAGTATTCCCACGAGGCGATCGCGCCTCCGCGCGTAGCCGGCGGCGAGATCGGCGTAGTACGTGGCCGGCAGAGCCAGCGCGACGGCGCCCGCCTCCTGGAGCGGAGCCGCGGCGCCGACCGTGAGGAAGTCGTGGATCTTGCGAATCGCGTTCGTGAGGACGGGCGGAGCGATCGTCCAGCCCACGCGCCATCCCGTGACGCTGTAGGTCTTGCTCATGCCGTTGATGGTGATCGTCCTCTCGGCCATCCCGGGGAGAGAGGCCATGGGCACGTGACGCGCGCCGTCGTACAGGATGTGCTCGTAGATCTCGTCGGTGAGCGCCACGGCATCGTGGCGTCGGCAGAGGGCGGCGATCGTTTCCAGCTCCTCGGCGCTGAAGACCTTTCCCGTCGGGTTGTTCGGCGTGTTCACGATGATAGCGCGGGTCCGCGACGTGAAGGCGCGCGCCAACTCGTCGGGATCGAAGGACCAGTTCGGTGGCCGCAGGCGAACGAAGCGCGGCACCGCTCCCGAAAGGACGGCGTCGGGACCGTAGTTCTCGTAGAAGGGCTCGAAGACCACGACCTCGTCTCCCGGATCGACCAGGGCCAGAAGTGCCGCCACCATGGCCTCGGTGGATCCGCAGGTAACGGTCACCTCCCGCTCCGGGTCCACAGAGACGCCGTAGAGATCGGTGAACTTTCGCGCGATCGCCTCGCGGAGCGGTCGCGCTCCCCAGGTGATGGCGTACTGGTTCACGTCATTCGCGACCGCGGCGCGCGCTGCTTCCTTGATTGGGGCGGGGGCTGGAAAGTCCGGGAAACCCTGGGACAGGTTGACCGCTCCGTGAAGGTCCGCGAGGCGTGTCATCTCCCGGATCACCGACTCGGTGAATTGCGACGCCTTCGCCGACGGCCGGACGCTCACGAGGTCGGCACCGCGGGCTTGGCCGGCTCCTTCTGCGGCGCCTTCGGATCCTCGGGTGCGGGACTCTCGCTCGCTCCCACGGTGGCCGCGGCCAGCAGCGTCATGTCGGGGGGCAGGGGCCGAGACAGGTCCACGTGGCCCGCCAGGGTCGCGGCGGTCTGGTTGTCCACAAGGATCTGCACCCGGGCGATCGAGGGGAAGCTGGCGGTGATCGAATCGACGACGGAGTAGACGGTTCTCAATTCAGCGTCGCTTCCACCAGCGAGACCGTCTCGAGCCTCCTTGGACAGATCCACGTACGCCACGCCCTGCGCAGTGACGAAGACCTCCAACACTGTGGTGGAGGCCGGGAGAGTCGCCACGAGGCCGATCTCAGAGCCTTTGGCCAACTCCTCGACGAGGGTACGGATCTGCCCCGCCAAGTCGCTCGAGAAGGGAACCGCGCGCTCCTCCAGAACCAGGCCGCGGGCATCGGGGGCGTCGAAGAAGAGCTTCACGTTGATGGTGCGTTGGGCTTCGGGAGACGGCGACGCGGCCGGCGCGGGATGGAGCGCTCCCGGCTCCTCGGGAGTCGCGGCCAGCGGCTGACGGAAGAAGCGAGACCACCGCGGAGCGGTCAACGGGACGCCAGCCAAAAGGCCGACCAGTCCCACGGCGCTCAGCACGTCGGCCGTCCGTGACGTCACGGGGTTGCGCCTCGCGAAGGCGTCACCGTGCTCTCGGTCCGGCGCGTCTCTTCCCCCTCGTATCGCGAGATCCCCTTCAGGATCGCCGCCGCCACCTTGGACTGAAAGGCGTCGGCGGCCAGAAGCTTCTCTTCCTCGGGGTTGCTGATGAAGGCGATCTCCACGAGCGCCGCGGGCATCGCGGCGCCCACCAGGACGCGGAAGGGGGCCTGCTTCATCCCGCGGGCCGGGCCGCCCGTGACCGTCGCCAGTTCCTCCTGGATACGGGCGGCGAGGGACGACGACTCCTCGAGGTGCTCCGCTTGCGCCATGTCCCAGAGGATGAGTGCCAAGTCTGCGCCGCCCGCGGTAGGCGCGGCACCCGTCGCGGGCGTCGAGGCTCCCTCGGTCATGGCGACACGTCGGCTCTCGTCGTCGGAGGCCTGGTACGAGAGAAAGTAGACCTCGCTGCCGTTCGCCCCGCGACTCCGGCTGGCGTTCGCGTGGATCGAGAGAAAAAGGTCCGCCTTGTAGTTGTTGGCGATGGCGGCACGCTCGTCGAGGGGAACGTCCTCGTCCTTGTCCCGCGTGAGGAAGACCTGATAGCCGAGGCTGTTGACGATCAACGCGCGGAGCTTCCGGGCGACCTGGAGCGCGACGTCCTTCTCCAGCGTCCCGGTGGGACCCTTGGCGCCGAAGTCGTCGCCTCCGTGCCCAGGGTCGATGACGACCGTGCGCTGTCGCGGCTCCGGCGGCGAGGGCGGCCGAACGGCGGACGTGCTCGAAGGGGCGGGCGCCGGCGTGGGTGCCAGGCGAGCCGACGCCGGGACCGCTTGAAACTCCAGGACCAGGCGCGGCGGCCCCTCCTGCTCATAGGCCTTCAGTTGCTGGAAGCGACGCCCGAGAGTGACGCTCAGCACGTTGTCTCGCCCACCCAGATACTGGATCCAGTCCACGATACCGCCCGTGAGACGCTCCTGCTGGAACGCGACCTCCACGACGTCGCGCGGAATCGAGACGAGGACCTTTCCTTCCTGCTGGACGACGTGAAACGGGATCTTCTCGCTCGCGTCGAGAACGACTCGCACGAGATCGCCGGAGACAAAGCTGTTGACCCCGACGCGGGGCACCGGCACGCTGCCGATGAGCAGCGTGCGGGACGCGGCGCGCCACTCGGCGCGCTTCGCCAGGAGCGGACCGAGAAGGCGAGGGATGCCGTCGATCGGCAGCAGCCACTGCCCTCCCTCGAGGAGCGCCGGTGATGAGAGAAGTCGCAGCTCGCCACCGACCGAGGCGAGGCTCTTCTTGTGGTACAGGCTCGCTTCCCGCCCCTGGAAGGTGAGCGTGACCGCGCCCGCCGTCGCGTCGTTGTGGACCGCGATCCCTAGGCCCGCGATCACCAGCTCGAGAGGGACAAGCTCGATCTCGCCCCTCACGACGGGCGCGATCTCACGTCGCTGCCCTTCGAGCAGAAGCACGACCGGCTCGGCCGAGGCGGCGTGGAGAGAGGGGGTGACGGTCAGGACGGCCAACAGAAGGAAACGGATCCGGATGGAGGCTTCTCCCCTCGTAGGCGTCACACCGTCAACATCTTAGCATGTTCAACCCGAGGGCCTGCCGAACGGTCTAACCCTCATCATGAAGGTCGCGACGCTCCCAAGGGCCGCTTGCCTGCTTCTGTCTGCGCTCGGGGTACCCCCTCTGGAATCAGCAGTCATCGAGCCCCCCGCCCAGGATGCCGCAATCGTCCATGCACTGAACCGGCTCGGCTACGGACCGCGTCCAGGAGACGTTGCGCGGGTGCGGGACGTGGGCCTCGACAAATGGGTCGACTCCCAACTCCATCCCGACCGGCTGTCGGACAAGGACGTGGAGGCTCGGATCGCCACCCTGAGGACGGCCGGGCTCTCCTCTGCTGACTTGATCAAGCACTACCAACTCCCTCCCGCCGCCCGGAAGGAGTTCGCCGAGCGCAAGGCAGCGATCGGTGAAGGCGCCACCGAGGAAGCCGTGCGCCAAATCCGTCGCGACGTGGCTCAGAAGTACGGCGGCGACATGGAGGGAGGCGCCCGGCAAGTGGTCGACGAGCTTCAGCAGGCCAAGGTGGTACGCGCGATCTACAGTGAGCGCCAGCTTGGCGAGGTGATGGTCGACTTCTGGATGAACCACTTCAACGTCTACGCCGACAAAGGACAGGACAAGTTTCTCCTCGGCGAGTTCGAGCGCCGCACGATCCGCCCGCACGCCTGGGGGAAATTCGAGGACCTTCTGCGAGCGACGGCGGAAAGCCCCGCAATGCTCTTCTACCTCGACAACTGGCTCTCCTCGGACCCCAACGCACCAGCGCCGGGAAGCAGGCTCGAGCGATCGCGCCGCTTCGGGCAGGCCGCGCATGGAGCCGCTGGTCCGCCCACGTCCATGACGAAGCCGGGCCAGGACAAAAGGCGCGGCCTCAACGAGAACTACGCCCGCGAGATCATGGAGCTTCACACCCTGGGCGTCGACGGCGGGTACACCCAGACCGACGTCACCGAGATCGCTCGCTGTTTCACAGGCTGGACGATCAATGGCCTGGGCCGTGGCGCCCAAGGCCGACGTGACGATCCGGATCCGGAGTTCGCCTTCGTGGCGCGCCTTCACGACAAGCGAGACAAGACGGTGCTCGGCCAAAGGATCCGCGGCGGCGGAAAGGAAGAGGGAGACGAGGTGATCCACATCCTCGCGACCCAACCCGCGACCGCGCGCCTCATCTCACTCAAGCTCGCCCGCCGCTTCGTCTCGGACGCTCCACCGGCGACGCTGGTCGACCGGGCGGCCGAGACCTTCCGCAGGACAGACGGCGACATCCGGGCCGTTCTCACGACGATCGTGACGTCCCCTGAGTTCCAGGCCCCGGAGGCCAGGTCGGCGAAGGTCAAGACACCTCTCGAGTTCGTGGTCAGCTCTGTCCGGGCGGTCGGAGCCGATGTCTCGAGCGCCTCCGACCTCGCCCGACGGATCGCCTCGATGGGGATGCCGCTCTATCGACAACAGCCGCCCACGGGGTACAAGGACACGGCCGAGGCTTGGATCTCCACAGGCAGCCTCCTCGCCCGCCTCAACTTCGCCCTCGACCTTTCAGCCGGGAAGGTGAGTGGAGCTGCCGTGCCAGCCCAAGGGGTCGCGGCCGCTGCGCGAGACTCGCGAGCCCTCGCCGACGCGCTGGCGCTGCGCCTCGTCCCCTCGGGCCTGTCGCAACAGACCCGTCAGACGATCGACGCCGAGGCCGCCACCGGGCTGAACCCAGCCCGCATAGCCGGCCTGATTCTCGGCTCCCCGGAATTCCAGAGGAAATAGCCATGCCCACGACGAGCCGCCGCGTCTTCCTGAAGTCCTCCGGTCTCGCACTCGTCTCGTTCGGTGCTGTGCCGGCCGTCTTCGCGCGCGCCGCTCTGGCAGCCGATGGCGCCAGACGGCGCAAGACCGTCGTGGTCGTATTCCAGCGGGGCGCCTGCGACGGCCTGAACGTCGTCGTCCCTTACGGCGAGGCGAGCTATCGGGCCCTGCGCCCCACCATCGCCCTCCCGTCCCCCAAGGGCGGTGGACGGGATGCCGCCCTCGACCTCGATGGCTTCTTCGGATTGCATCCGGCCCTCGAGCCCGTTCTCCCGTTCTGGCGCGACGGTAGCCTCGCCGCGGTCCACGCTGTGGGAAGCCCTGATGCCACCCGGTCTCACTTCGACGCCCAGGACTTCATGGAAAGCGGCACACCGGGGCGGAAGGCCACGGAGGACGGGTGGATGAACCGCTGTCTTCAGGCCAACCCTGATGGGCAGGCCACTCCTTTCCGCGCGGTCGCGATGACTCCCAACCTTCCCCGCTCGCTGGCCGGCCGCGCCCCGGCAGTGGCCTTGCCCAGCATCCGCGGCTTCGATCTGCGTGCTTCGGCGGGCGCCGCCGTGGCCCGCGGGTTCGAGGACATGTACGCCGGCGCCGTCCAGGACACGCTGCACGGAACGGGGCAGGAGACCTTCGATGCGGTTCAGTTCCTGAAGAAGACCGACCCCTCTCGGTACATCCCCGCGCCCGGTGCCCTGTACCCGCGCGGCGGCTACGGCGAGAGCCTCAGACAGGTCGCGCAGCTCCTGAGGGCCGACGTCGGCCTCGAGCTGGCTTTCACGGAAATCGGCGGTTGGGACCACCACGCGGCAGAGGGTGCGGTGCAGGGACAGCTCGCCGGCCGGCTGCGCGAGCTGGGAGCGGCCCTCGCGGCCTTCCACAAGGACCTGGGAAGCCGCATGGAGGATGTGGTCGTCGTGACCCTGACCGAATTCGGCCGAACGGTCCGCGAGAACGGGAATCGTGGCACCGACCACGGCCACGCGAGCGTGTCATTCGTCCTGGGCGGTCCGGTGAGCGGTGGGAAGGTCCACGGCCGGTGGCCGGGACTACGCAGCGAACAGCTCTACGAGGGACGGGACCTGGCCGTAACCACGGACTTCCGCGACCTTCTGGGAGAAGTGGTGGCGCGCCACCTCGGTGTCCGGGATCTGGCCGCGGTCTTCCCCGGCTACGAGCCGCGCCCGGAGCGTTTCCCCGGCGTCCTGCGCTCCTGAAAGCGCTTGCAGAAGCGGCGCCCCACGCGTATAAGGTGAAGCGTGACACCGACTTCGTCCCATCGGCGCGTCGGGTTCTGGCTCGTCGATTCCGCAAACGAATTCCAGCAAATGTTGAAGGCCAGTGCGGAGGCCGCCTGCCGAAAGGCCGAGCTTTCCGTGGAGGTCTACTTCACCGGAGACGACCTCGGCAGCCAGGTCAGCCAGATCCGAGCGGCGCTCGAGAGCCCCGATCCGGCCAGCGCGTTCGTCGTCCTGGCGACGCGGGATCGCGGCCTCGCACGTTGCGTCCGCGCCGCGGCCCGAGCCGGAATTTGCTGGATCTACTTGAACCGGACCGATGACGATCTTCCTCCGATTCGCGAAGAGTTTCCCGATGCAGCCATTGGCACCGTCACCGCGGACGAGGTGGAGACGGGACGGATCCAGGGACGGCAGTTCCGGGCGCTCGTCGCGCCAGGAGGGCTTGTCCTCTACGTTCAGGGTGGGACGCGAAGCGCCGTGGCACGGGACCGCTCCGCCGGAATGCTCGAGGCCGTAGCCGGGGCCCCCTTTGAGGTCTCCCTGCTCGAGGGGGGGTGGGATCCATCCGCGGCTCGGGACGCGATCCGTCGCTGGCTCGGCATCGTGGCACAAGGGACCGTCCGGATCGATCTCGTGGGTTGCCAGAACGACCCCATCGCCGTGGCCGCGCTGGAGGCTCTTCACGACGCAGCGCAATCGCTCGCGCGACCCGATCTGGCGCGCGTCCCCGTCACTGGATGCGACGGGACGCCGGCCGTAGGACAGCGTCTGGTCAGGGAAGGGACCCTCGCCGCCACCGTGGTACTTCCAAACTGGGGTGGCGCCGCAGTGCAAGCCGTGACCCGGTTCTTGAACCACGGAGAGAAGCCGCCACCGATGACTCTCGTGACGCCTACGTCGTTTCCCCCCGAGCGGGATCTGCGTGGCGTGGCGATCGCGCGCTGATCATTCTCCAATCTCCACGTAGTCGAGGGGGGCTCTCTCCCCCGCGTCGACGGTCCCCTCGATCCGGATCTCATCGCCCGTGGCCAGCGGAACGGCCACGATCCGGCGACGACTCGACGAGTGACCGTTCGGCTCCGCCGTCGGAAGCGCGTCGTCCGCAACCCACGAGGCGATCGGTCTTCCCGCGACGAAAACATGGAAGCGCGAAGCCCCGACGTTCAGGTCGAAATACTGGACGCCCAGATCGCGGACACCCGTCGGCCCGTCGTAGCGGAAGGTCGCCGCGCAATGCTCCGCCCCCGGCCGGCACTGAATCGCCTTGCCCCCCGAGGCCGTCTCCCACGGCTCGACGCTCCGCACCTCGTAGCCATCGAGCACCATCGACTCGGCTTCGACCCGACCAGGGAACCGACCGGCCCGCCCCCTCTCGTCCGGGATTCCCGACTGTCGCAGAAACCAATTGCACACGGCGTCGCGCCACACGCGTGCGTGCCCCGCCTGGTATTCGAGGCGCGCCAGGACGCTCCCGTACCGGGCATCGTCGACCAGGCCTTGCAGCGAACGCCAGCGCCGTACCAGATCCGCGGCGCCATCGGCGCCATCGTAATGGGCGTCGTAGATGTGCTGGATCGCCGTCTTCCCGGAATGCAACACCTGCCTATAGGGGACGTGGTGCATGAACAGGAGCAGCTCGTCGGGGCAGGCCTTGAGAGACTCGTACTCCTTCGCGATCGCGTCTCGGTACTGTCCGATGAATCCGGTGCCCGTCGCGGCCGTCCGGTCCATCCCGACTCCCGCTTCGTCAGCTCGGTGCCATTGTCCCCAGCCATTGCGCTCCGACGACTCGATCCCCGGGCCGTAGTGGGGACCCAGGATGTCAGTGAGCGTCCCTGCCCCGAGCGGTCCCGTGTAGGCCTCGTAGAGAGGCCAGGAACGAAGCTGCATGTCCACGATCGTCTCCACGACGCGCGGGTCGTGACCGAACGTGAGTCGGGTCCACTCTTCCGCGATGCGCTCGGCGGTGAGGTCGGGATCTGAGGCCAATCGGCCGAAGCCATAGAGGTTGGCAGCCGCCAGCGGATGGCCGAGCCAGTTCACGTCGAGGCCGACGTTGGACACGGCGACGAAGCCGCCGGTCGGACGGCGGAATGTCTTTCCCGAAACGAGTGACTTGACGGGCGTCGCTTCGGTCGTCGCGTGCATGTCAAAGTCCAATACCGCCTTCCACATCGGAACGAGGAAGCAGAGGTGCCGCTGCTGCCCGGTGTATTCCTGGGTGACCTGCAGCTCGATGGCCTCGTTCGTCTTCTCGAGGGCGCCGAAGAGCGGCGACGCCGGCTCGCGCACCTGGAAATCGATGGGACCGTGCTTGATCTGGAGAACGACGTTGTCGTCGAACTGCCCGTCCAGGGCGCGGAAGTTGTCGTAGGCGGCGCGCGCGCGATCGTTCTTCGGGTTGCGCCAGTCCATGTGGTGGTCGTAGACGAAGCCGCGATAGAAGATGACGCCGCCGTGGGGCGTGAGCGCCCGAGCGATGACGTTTGCGGCGTCAGCGTGTGTCCTTCCGTAGGCAGACGGCCCCGCTCTCCCCTCGGAGTCCGCCTTGAGGACGAAACCGCCGAGATCGGGAATCGCCCTGTAGATCTCGTCGGCCTTTTCCTTCCACCAGAGCGCGACGCGCGGATCGAGAGGATCGAAGGCATCGAGTCCGCCGATCGACTTCGGGCTCGTGAAGTCGATCGAAACCGCCAGCCTCACGCCCCACGGCCGGAAGGCCCCGGCGATACGAGAGAGGCCCGGCAGGAAAGCCGTTGTGATAACGCGAGGGTTCGCGTTCACGTTGCTGACGGCGCAACCGTTGATGCCAATCGAAGCCAGCAAGCGCGCGTACTCGCTGGCGCGGCTCAAGTCCGCGCGCACGTCGTCGTTCTCAAAGAAGATCGATCGGCCTGCGTAGCCTCGTTCGATGCTTCCGTCGAGGTTGTTCCACTCGTTGACCCACCGAATGGGGGCGTACGGGGACCGGCGCTCGTCCAGGTCCGCAACCGTCTCGCCGAGAGCGATCTTCCGCAAGAGGGCGAATGCGCCGTAGAGAACACCGCGGTCGTTCGCCGACGCGATCAGGAGATCGGTGTGGCCACCGCGCACGACCGTCCTCAGCCAATAGCCGTCTTCCGCG
Organism: Vicinamibacteria bacterium; assembly: GCA_041493035.1. Taxonomy (GTDB): domain Bacteria; phylum Acidobacteriota; class Vicinamibacteria; order Fen-336; family Fen-336; genus JBGPYB01. The sequence continues at coordinate 20,961 of JBGPYB010000005.1, forward strand.
ATGTCGGCGGGCGGGCGAATCGCAGGCAGCACCTTCCTCATCGCTTGCACCGTACCGAGGACGATCGCGCCCCGCTGGGACAGGTGCCCCTCGGCGTCCAGCGTTCTCCCTAGGAGACCCCGGACTCCGTGGAGGATCTCCTGCTGCGCGGCGCCCAACACGGCCGAGTCGCCCAGAGTGACCACGACGCCGGGCAGTGCCGCGTAACGTCGCCCCTCTGCCTCCCCGACGGGCGCGTAGCGCAGCCAGGCTTCCGCGCCGGTCTCGGCTCGCAACGGCGCCGGGAGCGCGAAGACGCCGGCGACCATGGAGGCTGCGACCCAAGGCACGCGCCGTCGGCGAGTCATGGGGTGCAACCTAGCACAGCCGCGGCGGGCCGGTTAGGCTACACGCCGTGAAGCGCCCCTCCTCGCTCCGCCGGCGGCTCATTCCGGCGATCGCCGCGATCGCGGTGGCCGGCGTGATCGCGACAGCGTGGCTCGTCCAGCCCCGGCTCGAGGAGGCGATTCGTCTCCGCATCGACCAGGAGGCGGCGCGACGCGGCCTCGTGGTCCGCGTGGGCACGGTCAGGGTGCGCCCATGGCCGCTCCTCCGGCTGGAGGGTGTGCGGGTCGAGAAGCCTGGCAGTTGGTCAATCGCCGCCGACGAGGTGGCCGTGACGCTTCGCCCGTGGGGGCACGGCCTCGTGGGGCGCACACGCCTCGCTCTTGCGCGTGTCACCGTGGCTGGTCCGGCGAGTCTCGGCCTCGAGAGCGTCCCCGCCGTGTGGGACATCGTGACTTCCGGAACCGGAGCTGTGGGCGCTGAGGTTCGCGAGCCCGTCACGGGCCTCACGGCCACGTGGCTCCCAGCCGCGGGTGGCGGCCAACTCGACGTCCGCGCGACCGCGTTCCCGGCGGGGCGTGTCTTCACCTTGCAGCGAGACAGCGTTCCACTCCTCGATCCCGGCACGCTGACCGGCGCCGTTCACCTCACGATCGCAGAGGCCACGACCTTCGACCTGAACCTCGACGGCCGCGCCCTGCGCCTCGCCGCACTGTCGAACGAAAGCCTGTTCTCGGGAGAACCCGTGGCATTCGGCGTCCCCACCGACGTCACCACGCAACTCGCGGGTTCGTGGCGCCCCGCCGAGGAAGCTCTCGATGTGCCTCACTGGCGCCTGGCGACGGGCGGCGCGTCCCTCTCCGGCGCTCTGTCTCTCGCCGATGTCCGCCATGATCCTCGCTTGGATCTGTCCCTCGAGGTCGAACATCTGGACTTCGCCCAGGTCCTCGATTCCTCCGGCCTCGATGAGCCCACGTCTGTAGCCGTATTGGAGAGCACGCCGTCGACACGAACGCGAGAGCTGGGCGCGGCTTCGCTCTCCGCGCACGCCACGGGCCGCCTGGCTGATCCTTCGTCGTTCGTCGTCTCCCAGCGGCTGGACTTCACGCCTCCCAAGCGGCCGCTCCCCGCCGTCGAGAGGCTACGCAGCGACTTCGTGCACGAGGTCACCCTCGCGACCGGAGGCCGAAGGGCCATCGTCGTCTCTCCCGCGTCCCCCGACTTCGTCCCGTTCGGCGACGTCCCTCCGCTCTTCGTCCGCACCCTTCTCCTGGGCGAAGACTCCGGCTTCTTCGGTCATAGCGGGATCGACCTCTCCGAGGTTCCGTCGGCCATCCTCACCAACTGGTCACGCGGAGGCGTCGCCCGGGGAGCTTCGACCATCACGCAGCAGCTCGCCAAGAACCTGTTCCTGTCTCGCGAAAAACGACTGGGCCGCAAGCTCCAGGAGCTGTCCCTCGCCCTGCTTGTGGAAGCGACGCTCACCAAGGAGCGCATCCTCGAGATCTACCTGAACGTCATCGAATGGGGACCCGACGTCTACGGTCTGCGGCCCGCGGCGTGGCGCTACTTCGGCGTCGAACCACGGGCGCTCACGCCGAAGCAGATGGCTTTCCTGGTGGCGCTCATCCCGGGACCCGTCAAGTACCAACGGTCCTTCGCCGACGGGAGCCTCTCGCCCGGCTTTCGCCCGCTCGTCGACTCCCTCCTGGCCAAGCTACGGTCGGTGGATCTGCTGACCGAGGACGAGTACCAGGCGGCCCGGAACGAGGAGTTGCAGATTCGGACCGCGACTCCGGACGGGGCCTCGTAGCAACTCGCTGGCTTCCTCTCTCACGGCCGGGGCTCCTCCCACCGCCGCCGAATCGCCGCCAACTCCCCCGAAGCCGCGAGGCTCTGGATCGCCACGTCAACCCGGGGGAGCAGCGGATCGCCTCTCCGAACGCCAGCGTGGTAGCCGAGACGATTCAAGGGCTCGCCAACTATCCGGAGCGCCGGGTCCGCTGCCACGCGCCAGCGGACGTAGGGTGAGTCGTAGACGACGGCATCCAGGCGTCCGGCCTTCAAATCATCGAAGAGGACGCTCTCGTTCTGGTTCCCGATCAGCCGAACGCCCAGGCCCACGCCCATGGCTCGAAGCGCCGGCCCCACCGCGGGATCTTCGCCGTCGCCAACCCTATTCCCCGCGAGATCGGCAAGGGAACGGATTCGCGTGTCGCTGGCTCGAACCGCCACGAGGAGACCCCACTCGTAGTACGGAATCGACGCGACGAGGGCGGCCGGCGTCTTGGGAGTCGGAGTCCATTGGCAGAGGATCAGGTCGTAGCGTCCCTCGATCAGGCCAGCTTCGAGGTCGCGCCAGGCCGTCGGCACGATCACCGGGCGAACATGCAGTCGCGCCGCCAGAGCGTGCAGAACGTCGACGTCCAGGCCCACGAGCTTCTCGAGGGGAACTGGGGGACCGGCGGGCGGCCGGGTCACGTCCTCGCGCGGGAGGAACTCACGACCCGGCACATAGGCCCACGGCGCCGATCGTGGGTCCATGCCCACGCGCAGCAAGGGCCGATCGTCAGCGACGACCGCCGGGGAGCCGGCGAGGAGAGCGAGGCAGAGAGCGCCCAGGTGCATTTCGGGTGAAGCGAAACCGTAGCATGAAGGGCGGCACGAGGGAAGAAGCGTCATCGCTAACGAGTCGGCGCGTGACGCGCGGGACTATCGCCATTAGCGTCGGTGGCGGGCGCAGAGGTCGATCCCAGCGGTTTCGGAGGCCCGCTACTTGCCTGTGGCCACCGGCCCGAGATAACGATCTAGCCAATCGAGTGTCGGCTTGACCAAGGGAACCCGTGGCGGTATGTGGCCGCCGTCGAAGAGCACATGGCTCTTGTCGCCGGCCTTCGTCCCGAGGAACCGGAACATGGGCTTCTGGGAAAACTCCAGCGGGAACACGAAGTCGTCGCGGCCATTCAGCATCAGGGTCGGGATCGTGACCCGGGGCGCGAAGTTGAACTGGTCGACCTCGGGCATTCCCGCGTCGCTGCCCTCCTCGAAGCCTCCGGCCAGGAGAATGCTGGCCTTGAACCTCGAATCGAGAGCCGTGGCGATGGGGCCCATCGAAGCTCCCCAACTGAAGCCGTAGTAGGCGAGCTTCGCTGCGTCGATGTCCGGGCGCGTGACCAGATAGTCGACCGAGCGTCCCAGGTCCTGTAGTTGCTGGACCTGAAGATCGCGGAAGGCCCGCGAGGGCCAGGGCGGGGACTGGCGCAGCCGTCGCTCGTAGGTGTCCTTGTAGATGGGATGCAGGACGGCCCTTCCGCTCCGGATGACGAAGTCGAAAAAGCCGAGTTCGGGTTCCAGAAGTCGAGGGAGCTCCTGTGCATCCGAGCCCGGGAAGTAGACGACGGTTTGATAGGGGGGCGAAGCGTTCGCGGGCAGGAAGAGGTAGGCGATGAGCCGCTCGCCCCCGTACGCCGCGTTCATCGTGATCTTCTCCATTCTCCAGTGGGGGGAGTGGCTCTCCATCGTCTCCGTCGTGGGGGCGAGCGCCGTGCGGTCGTAGGCGTAGAGGCTGCGGAAGATCGCGAAGGTGGCGTCGTCGACCGGCTTGGCGTGAGAGTAGTCCCGCGAGAACCTCTCGACGGGTGCGGTCAGCTCCGGGGGCGGGGGCTTCACGTATCGCGCGCAGCGGAAGCCGTAGTTCTCCCTCCGCTCGAACGGGAAAGCTGCATGGCGCTCCTGGTACATGTAGACAGGCTCGTCCCAGGCGCCGCCCAGGATGTAGCGCTTCGCCCCCGAGGCACTTGAGCACCATTCCTTGACGTTCCCCGCCATGTCGTAGGTGCCGAAGGGCCCGAGCCCTTGATGCGACCCGACCCGCGCGGGTCCCTTCTTGTCGAAGTTGCTGAGCAGGAGCAGCGTGGGCGGCGCGTACTGGTCGGTCGCCGAGAACCAGTGGTGGACGGTGGGAAGGCTCTTGCCGGCAAACTGGGCGAAGGCCGATGCTTCGTACCAGCTCACCCCACGCACCGGGTAATCCTCCTCGCCGGCGGGAGGGCTCCCCACCTCCCACGTCGCCGGGCCCGGCCGCCCGGTGCGGTCGACCAGCTTCTTCACGGCCTCCTCCCAGGGCACCTCGTGGCCCTCCTCGACGAAAGGCTCCTTCCAATAGTCGCGGCTCCGGTACCCTCCGACCTCCACGAACGCCTGGAACTGCCGGTTCGTGACCTCGAACAAATCGAGCCAGAAGCCATCCCGTTCTGTGCTCTTTCCCTCGATTTCCTCTCTACCGCCTGGCACGAACACCATGTCCTTGGGCGTCGACCCGGCGGGCCGCAAGGTGAGCGGCTTGTCCCAGACCACCGTCGGAGCGATCTCGAGGGGCTGGAAGCCCGCCTTCTCGACGCGCCACCGAAGGAGGGCGAGGAGGATGCTCGGGAGACGCACCTTCTCGAGTGGCGTGCGGCCCACGACCTCCCAGGCGCTCTGGGGCTCGGCGTAGTCCTTCCAGGAAACCAAAGCGCCCTCGGGGTCGGTGTGAAGGGAGTACTCCCAGGTGAGCGACTCCCAAAGGCGCTGCGCCTCCCGATCCCCGGCCAGGTAGGGGAGCGCCTGCTGTGCGAGCCGGTAGGCGGCGACGTTCTTGTCCTCGGCATTGAGGCGAGCGACCTCCGGCAGCGCCACGAGCCGGGCCCATCTCTCCCGGGAGCTGCGGACCCAGAGCCAGGACGCGACGGAGAGCGCGGCGACGAGGGCCAGGCCTGCCGGAATGACGACTCGTGGGCGGCGCCAAGGGCCTTGCCCCGCCTTGACCCGGTCGCCGACCCGCTCGAGGTCGCGCAGCAGCTCGCTCGCCGAAGGGTACCGCGCTTCACGCTCCTTCTCGAGACACCGCAAGACGACGCGCTCCAGGTCCGCGGGAACCTCGGACCTCGTCGACCGGGGAGCCGTAGGCGTGGTCGTGAGAACGGCCTTGCGGATCGAGACGTGGGAATCGCCTGGAAAGGGACGACGCCCCGTGAGCATCTCGTAAAGCATCGAACCGAAGGAGAAGACGTCGGTCCGGCAATCGACCGGATGGCCCTCGGCCTGCTCCGGTGACATGTAAGACGGAGTCCCGAGGACGGCTCCATGCTCCGTGCGGAGGCCGGCCGAAAGGGTCGGCCCATCTTCCGACGAGTCCCCTTCGGCCAGCTTGGCCAGACCAAAATCCACAAGCTTGACGTCGCCCGTCTTCGAGACCATGACATTCGCCGGCTTGACGTCCCGATGAATGATTCCCGCGACGTGGGCCGCGCCGAGGGCGCCCGCGACCTGGATGGCGTAGCGAAGCGCCTCGTCGATGCGAAGCGGCCCTGTCCCCAGGAGCTTGTCGAGGGACGTTCCGTCGACGTACTCCATAACGATGAAGTCACGCTCGGCCCCGTCAGAGACGTCCCGGTCGATATCGTGGATGATGATGATGTGCGGATGATTGAGCGCGGAGGCCGCTTGCGCTTCGCGTACGAAACGCTCTCTCCGCTCGCGGCTCGCCGCCGCCTCCGGGCGCACGACCTTGATGGCGACGTTTCGGTCGAGGCGGGTATCCTGGGCGCGGTAGACGACGCCCATCCCCCCCTCGCCCAGCGTCTCGATGATCTCGTAGTGGGAGATCGTCTTTCCGATCATGACGCCTCGTCTGGTTGACGACGAGCGGCCCTGCACGCCACCTGGGATCGCGAAACTCTAGCACAGCCCGCCTGCCCGATTCGCGCGGGCGGCACCCACGCGACCGCACGGCGCGCCATCGCGAGGCACATTTGTTTCCCCGACGACGTGAGCGCAAACTGAGGCCCGCGGCCGGGCACATCACAAGCACGTCTTGGAGCACGCAAGTGGTAAGGGGGAGGGACGCTTTCGGGCGTCTCGCCATCCTGGTGGTCGCAGGCTCGATGGCGCCCGCCTTCGCCCTCGATCCTCACCGCTCACCCGACCAGTACGCCTCCCGCGTGTGGGGAAAGCGCGAGGGCCTCCCGAGCTCGTGGGTTTACGCGGTTCTCCCGTCACGCCCGGGATACCTCTGGCTCGCGACGGGCGACGGACTCCTGCGCTTCGACGGCGTCCGCTTTACGGCTTACGGCTGGCTGAATTCCCCTGGGCTGCCCGCCGACGTCGTCCTCGCACTCCACGAGGGACGCGACGGCTTCGTCTGGATCGCCACGGACGGCGGCGGTCTCGATCGCCTGCGCGGCGACCGGGCGAGCCTGGCGACCGTCGATGAGGGCTTCGCCAAGGAGAACGTGTACGCCCTCTTTGAAGATCACGCCGGGAGCATCTGGTTTTCCACCGCGGCGCACGGGCTCTGCCGTATCGTCGGGGGCCGCGCCGACTGTCTCACCAAGCCCTTCGGCGACGAGCTCGTGCGGTGCCTTTTGGAGGACAAGCAGGGCCAGCTCTGGGCCGGCACCTCAGCGGGCCTGGTGCGCATCGACGGAAACACCGTGCACCCCGTGGCCACAGAGGACGGCAAGAGGACAACGGTTACCTCGCTGACGGAAGGGCCCTCGGGCACACCCCTCGACGAGATAGAGATCGCTGAGCAGACGGTGGACGTGATAGGCGCCCGTCTGTCCGTCGGGCGACAAGGAACACCCCGGTTTCGTCGGACACCCCACTGGAGTGCCGCCGAGAAACTCGCGGGGCAACCCGTTCAGGCGCCGAGGACGTCGATTCCGAAGGTTCGCGCCGCCAGAGCGAGGCCGACGTCGTGGGTTGCCATGACAAGCGCTCGTCGCGTCCGGTCTCGCCAGACCAGGGCGGTGGCGAGGTGCAACGCATCCAGGGTTCCAAGGGGCGTGGGCATGGGCTCCGATGCCCGGGAAAGCACGATGGGCTGAAGGAGGACGAGGTCCACGGCTTCCAACCAATCCGCCACGACGGCGCGGCGGGCCGCCGCATCGTCCGTCGAGAGAGCGCCTTGAAGGCGCAGTCGGTCGATCGTTCGAAGAGACTCGACGGCCAACAGCTCGCTCGATACGAGGGCCTCGCACGACCGAAGATTCTCGAGGGCGCCTGGCTCGCGAAGCACGAGCCGGAGCAGGGCTGACGTATCGAGGTAGGAGATCACCTCGACGCGCGATCGTGGAGCAACACTGACAGGCTGTCGGTCGAGGCCGACGGACGCGGCGGCAAGCGGAGGTCGCCCGGCTTCCTCGTCGCACGCCGGACCTCGAGCGGAGTCTCGGCATCGTAGGGAACGATCCGCGCGACGGGCGTGTTTCGGTCGAGGACGGTCAGCGTCCGCCCCCCCCGGACCTTCCGGAGATGTTCACTGAGGTGAGCCTTCAACTCAGCGATCCTCACCTTGCTCATGACCCATTCTGGTCATGAGTGGTCAGCTTGTCAAGTCCCACCCGATCCGGCCCTCGTACCGCTGCGTCGAGCGCCGGCGGAGATCGTGCCAGGGGGAGTCGCTACCACGGCCCCGCGTGACGGGACGTGGCGCGGCCCGCCGGCATTGGTGTCACTCTTCGCGAAGCGAAGAGTGGTGGAGGCGGCGGGAGTCGAACCCGCGTCCGGAAGCGCGCCGGCGAGAGACTCTACAAGCTTAGTCCGACCTGCTGTTTCGCCCCCGCCGTGAAGGTCGAACGAAACCGGCGAAGACTAGTCCGATTGATCTCGCCTTCCGCCCCCGGACCGAGAGCTAGGGCCAGCCCACCTTTATGACGCTCTGTCCAACCCCCGTGGGCGGGGAGCCGGGAGAGCGGGTTACCTAACGGTTAGTTAGGCAGCCAGTGCCAAGTTATCGTTGGCAGGTATGTCTTTCCACCGGATTTACGAGCCGGTAGCACGCTCGGCCTGCATCTCTCGGGGTCGTCGTTCCCGTCGAAACCGTGACGCCCCCCACGACATCTAGTTTAGCATGGCGCTACCGATCCAATGCTGAACGAATGCGCCTCGTGCCAGGAACCGCTCACCGACGACGCCAAGGTCTGCCCGAAGTGTGGCGCTGTCAATGCCTTCTACGAGCGGAGAAAGCCCGCTCCCTTGGCGCTCACCCTGGCCGTCCTTGGTGGCCTCGCGCTCTTTCTCGTCGTGCCTCGTGCGATCGGACCCTACCTCCCCCCGGGCGCTGGACCCCTCCTGGAGAAGACGCTCCCCATTGCCATGGCTTCGGGTTTCGTGTTGCTTGGCACGCTCGTCCTGGTCTACGAGTTGATCGGGATCTCGAGAAGGCGCCGCGTGATCGCCTCCGGGAACCGGAGCATCGGAACCGTCACGCGAACGACCCTGCACCAGCACGCCTCGCAGCGCGAGAACGACGAGGGCGACGCCGACGTCTCGCCGGTCGTTCGGTTCACGACCGATTCCGGCGACTCGGTCGAGTTCAAGGCCGCGCCCAAGCCGGTCTTCCGGTGGGGCCCCAGCTATTGGTCCGAAGTGAATCAGCAAGGGCAGCGAGTCGACGTCGCGTACGACGCCACCCATCCTTCGTCAGCCTTCGTGGTGGGCCGACCCGATCCTGGAGCGCGAACGAGGGTCATGATGAGCGTCGGCCTCATCGTCGCCGGCGTTGTGTGGCTCTTCCGGCGCTGAGTCGAGGCCTGTCCGGGGAATTGGACGTCGTCGGGTTCCTCAGCCACAACTCATCCAGCGCTCATCAGATTGGTCGGGCCAAAGTCAGCCCGCGACCGTACATTCCGCCAGGGGCTTGGGAGGAGGGGTTGATGGCGTCCATCTCTTTGACCGTCAATGGCGTCGCGCATCGGGTGGACGTGGCGCCGGAGGAACCGCTGGTCTGGGTCCTGCGAGAGCAGCTCGGCCTCACCGGGACCAAGCTCGGATGCGGGCGCGGTATCTGCGGGGCGTGCACGGTGCACCTGGGGGGAACGCCGGTGCGCTCTTGCCAGGTTCCCGCGACCTCGGCCCAGGCGAGGCCCATCGTCACGATCGAAGGGCTCTCCACCCACGGGGACCATCCCTGCCAGCGCGCCTGGCTGGAGGAGGACGTGGCCCAGTGCGGGTACTGCCAGCCCGGGATGATCATGAAGACGGCGGCCCTGCTCCAGGGGACGGCCTCCCCCGCTCTCGACGAGATCGAGGCGGCCCTCGCGGATCACGTCTGTCGCTGCGGGACCTACGACCGCATCAGGCGAGCCGCCCACCGCGCGGCGGCCCTCAAAGCCGAGGAGCCCGCCAAGTGAGCGCCGCTCCGAACACGACGCGCCGCGACTTCCTCAAGATCGGCTCGGTCACCGGCGCCGCTCTCGTCCTGGGCGTGGGCTGGACCGAAGGGGCCGAGGCCGGCACCGCGCCTTCCGCCTCGTTCCGGCCCAGCCTCTGGCTGGCCATCGCATCGGACGGCGCCGTGACGATCACCGTCCATCGTTCCGAGATGGGCCAGGGTGTGCGGACCGCGCTTCCGATGATCCTGGCCGAGGAGCTGGACGTCGACTTCGCGGGGATACACATCGCGCAGGCCTCTCCGGGCCACGGCATCGAAGACATGGGAACGGGGGGCAGCGACAGCGTCGCAAGCGCGTGGCGTCCCTTGAGGCGCGCCGGGGCCGCCGCCCGCGAGATGCTCGCGACCGCCGCGGCGACGACCTGGGGCGTCGACCGCGCCGCATGCCTCACCGAGCAGGGCTTCGTCGTCCATCGCCCGACGGGACGACGGCTCGCCTACGGCGCACTCGTGGCGACGGCGGCCACGCTGCCCGTGCCTCAAGACCCACCCCTCAAGTCCTCGAGGGATTTCCGGCTCGTGGGCCAGCGCGTCCGGCGCCACGACGGTCCCGCGATCGTGACGGGCAGTGCCACGTACGGCCTCGACCTGCGCGTCCCCGGCATGCTCCGTGCCGTGATCGCTCGCTGCCCGGTGATCGGCGGCTCCCCCGCTCGCTGGGACGCGGCGGCGGCCAAGCGCGTAGCCGGCGTTCGGGACGTCGCGCCGATCTCCACAGGCCTGGCGGTCGTGGCCGACAGCACATGGGCCGCTCTCCGCGGTCGCGACGCCCTCGCCGTCACGTGGGACGAGGGACCGAACGCCGCCTTCAGCTCGGCCTCGTTCCGGAAGCAGCTCGAGGACGCCGTCGCCCGACCGGGTGTCGTTACGCGACGCGACGGGGACGCGACGGCCGCGCTCGAGGGCGCGGCAAAACGCCTGGAGGCCGTCTACGCCTATCCCTTCGAGGCCCACGCCGGCCTCGAGCCGCTGAGCTTCTTCGCCCATGTTCACGACGGCCGCTGCGAGCTGCGCGGCGGGACCCAGCACCCCGAGCGGGTTCAGCGCGAGGTCGCGAAGGCCCTGGGCTTCGCGCTCGACCGCGTGGAGGTCGAGGTCACGCTCATTGGGGGCGGCTTCGGTCGCCGGCTTGCGGCCGACTACGCCGTCGAGGCCGCTGAGATCTCGCGGGCCGTAGCGGCGCCCGTGCAAGTCATGTGGACCCACGCCGACGACCTGCATCGCGGTCACTTCGAATGCGCTTCTCTGCACCGGATGGAGGCCGGCCTCGACGACGCCGGACGGCCGGCCGCGTGGCTCCACCGCAAGGCCAGCGCCTTCCACAACCTCACGCCGCCGACGGCGGAGGAGCTGGCGGATCCAGAGTCCTACAGCGGCTCGGCCTGGGGCCAGTACGACGTTCCCTACGCCTTCCCGAACATCCTCACCGACTATTCCCGCGTCGACATACCGGTGAAGATCGGTCCCTGGCGGTCGGTCTTCTCTCCGCCGTGCACCTTCGCCCGCGAGTGTTTCGTGGACGAGATCGCCGCAGCGACGGGGCGCGATCCCCTGGAGCTGCGGCTGGCCCTCCTGGAGCCCGCGTCCTTCACCGTCGCCGGCCAGACTGTCGACCGGCAGCGATTCCAGCGCGTGCTGAGGCTCGCTTGCGAGAAGGCCGGCTGGGGGAAGCCCCTCGCCCCGGTGGCGGGCCGGCGCGTCGGCCGCGGTCTCGCAGGGAACGTCTACGACTTCTACACCCACCTCGCTTACGTGGCCGAGGTGTCGATCGGCGCGCAGGGAGACGTCCGCGTCCACCGCGTCGTCTGCGCCGTGGACTGCGGCCAGGCGGTGAACCCGCTCGGAATCGAGGGGCAGATCGAGAGCGGGATCCTCTGGGGGCTCTCGGCCGCCCTCAAGGGGGAGATCACGTTCGAGGCAGGGCGCGTCGAGCAGTCCGGGTACGACGACTACCCCGTAATGAGCATCCGCGACGCGCCCGCGGTCGAGGTCCACATCGTCCCGAGCGACGGCCGGCCCGGTGGAATGGGCGAGCCGCCCGTTCCACCGATCGCGCCGGCCGTCCTGAACGCGGTCTTCGCGGCGACGGGCCGGCGGGTCCGGCGGCTGCCGCTCCGGGCGACCGACCTGGCGTGAGGCGCTACGGCTTCGGCACCGGGAGGCCCATCTCCTTGAGGTACCGCTCGCCACCGGGGGCGTTGAGCTTCCAGTACGCGAGCCGCGTGGACCTGAGCAGGACGCCTTCCTCTCCCATGTCCACCGACCAACGCACCAGCCGGTAGGGAGAGGCGCTTTCGAACTGGTACGTCGCCGTCGCGCCCCCCTCGACCGCGACCGTCCACGTCTCGACCTTGAAGGTACCGGCCGGCACCGGCACCGTCGCGGGCTCGCTCGAACGAACGATCTTGGCGCGCCCCCAGGCCAGCGTCTTGTGGTTGAGCCGCGCGCCGAGAAGGCTCGGCAGGAACGGCACCGTACGCGTCTCCCCTGACTTCAGGTACGCCATCCCCCACCCGCGCAGCACTATGGGCAGGGCGTCTTCGAAGACGCCGTCCTTCGGCAGTTCCAGGTCGTCCTTCCCATCGCCTTCCCCGTCGAAGTAGCTGTGGAAGGTGCCGGCAATGCGGCCGGCGCGGGGCAGGAGCTGGTGGTAGACGTGTCCGCACCACTCCTGGCTCGAGAAGCTGATCTTGGCCACGGGCCAGCCCAGCGACACTCGGGCGAAGGTCGAAGTCATCACGTTGTAGTCGTAGATCCCCGTCTGGAAGTCGCGAATCGCGTTGAGCTTGAGGACCGGGTAGACGTCGGAAGCCGGATGCTTGCCCGGGTCGGCCTTGACCCGGAGCGAGTCGCTCATGTCCTCGGTCACGAAGACGAGGACAGCCGTTCCGGAGCGCTTCTCGCCGTAGCGGGGCTGGGTGAGCCGGTAGCCGTTCAACTCGGCTTGGCCGTCTCCCCAATGCGCCCAGAACTCGTCGGCTCCAGCCGGCAGGGAAACGAGACACACGGCGAGCGGCACCCAGAGTCTCAAGCATCAATGATGTTAGTCCCTTGAGATGAGCGTGTCTCGTCGCGGCGCTGCTGTTTCGGGAGGTATATACTCCCCGCGTCCCTGGTCATGTGGCTCGTCTACTCGATCGCCGTGATCCTGGGAGGCGGCTCTCTCTTCATCCAGGTCGTCTCGGGCCACCATGACGTCGGCGGCCACCAGGTGGAGATGGACGACCACGATGCCTCTCACGGGCCAGGCATCCTCTCCCTGCGGTCGCTGACCTTCGGCATCGCGGCCTTCGGCCTGGTCGGCGCGCCGCTCCACACCCTGGGCGTGCTCGGCCCCGCCCCGGCATTGGCCGTAGCCATCGCAAGCGGTGGCGCCGCCTCCCTCATTTCCGGGTGGGCCTTGCGGAGCGTCTGGCGATCGAGCGTCTCGGGCGCGGCCGCCTTCGACGAGCTGCACGGGCAGCCCGCGCGGGTCCTCGTCTCCTGCGGCCCGACGGAGCGGGGCAAGGTCCGGGTCTCGCTCAAGGGGCAGCTCGTGGACGTCATGGCCACGACCCGTGGCGGCGAGATCGAAGAGGGCGCCCCTGTGACCATCGTCGAGGTCCAAGGCGACGAGGTGCGGATCGAACGTGACAAGCTGCGGCGGGACTCCATCGACGACGATATCCTGGGAGGTGATTCATGACCCAAGGCTTGGAGATCGGCGGCGTGCCGGTCGGGACGGCGCTCGTCATCCTCGGAGCCGCGTTCGGGCTGCTGATCGGCGGCACCATCTGTGTCAGCGTGCTGCGCTCGTTCCTCAAGATCTGCCGGCCCAACGAGATTCTCATCTTCTCGGGGCGCAAGCACACGCTGCCCGACGGCGCCACGGTGGGATACAAGGTCCTCCGGCGCGGCTGGGGCTTCAAGACTCCGGTCCTCGAGACCGTCTCGACCATGGACATGCGCCTCTTCATGGTCGAGGTCACGGTGGCCAACGCCTACTCGAAGGGTGGAATCCCCTTGACGGTCCATGCCATCGCCAACGTCAAGATCTCGAGTAACCCGGCCCACGTCCGTAACGCCGTCGAGCGATTCTTGAGCATGACCCCGGGACAGATCGCCGTCGTGGCCCGCCAGACCTTGGAAGGCGTCGTCCGCGAGGTCCTGGCCCAACTGACGCCCGAGGAGGTCAACGAAGACCGCCTCAAGTTCTCCGAACATCTTCGAGACAACGCCAAGGACGACTTCGACAAGCTCGGCCTCGAGCTGGACGTCCTGAAGATCCAGCACGTCGCTGACGACCAGCAGTACCTCCAGAACCTGGGCCGGGCCCGCATCGCCATGATGATCCGCGACGCCCAGAACGCCGAGAACGAGGCCAACCAGAAGATCGCCGAGGAGCAGGCCGGGGCGCGCCAGCGCGCCGAGTCGGCGCAGAAGAAGGCCGAGGCCACGGTGCTCCAGAAGAAGAACGTCCTGCGGGCGGAGATGGCACGGATGGAGGCCCAGGCCAAGTCCATCGAGAACGAGGCTGCGGTGGCCGCGGAGACCGCGCGAGCCATCGCCGAGCAGGAGCTACAGCGGCTCCGGGCCGAGCTCGAGGGGCTGCGCCTCCAATGCGACGTGGTGCTGCCTGCCGAAGCGGCGCGACTGGCGGCCGAGGCCCGTGCCCGGGGCGCCGCCGCCTCGGTCATCGAGCAGGGGAAGGCCGCAGCCGCGGCGCTCGCGGCCGTGGCGGCCGAGTGGCGGGCCGCAGGGACCGCGGGCCGCGAGGTCTACCTGCTCCAGCAGCTTCGGGCCTTCGTTGAGGCCGCCGTGGCCCGCGTGGCCCAGACCAAGATCGGCGAGCTGACGATCGTCGACGGCGGCGACGGGGCGAGCTACTCCGCCTTCGTCGCCAACTTCCCGTCGGCCGTGGCCCGGGTGATGGAGGAGACGGCGCGGGCAGTCGGCGTCGACATCAACCTGCTTCTCGGCCGCAAGGAGGGCTCGCGATGATGTCCCTCGCCGGTACCGTCATCATCGTCGGCACCGTCGCGATCGTCCTCGGCACGACCCTGTCCCTCGTCCTGCGGCGCCTCCTCTACGTCAGCGCACCGAACGAGGCGCTCATCTTCTCCGGCCGTATCCACGGCGTGGCCCGGCGCGAGGTGGGCTACCGGGTCGTGCGTGGCGGACGGGCCCTGCGCATCCCCCTTCTCGAGGTGGTCGACAGCGTCGACCTCACCAACATCGCCATCGACATCGAGGTGAAGGGCGCGTACTCCAAGGGCGGGATCCCGCTGAACGTCCACGGCGTCGCCAACGTCAAGCTCCCGGGCGAAGAGCCGCTTCTCATGAACGCCATCGAGCGTTTCCTGGGCCGCTCGCGCCAGGAGATCATGAAGGTGACCAAGGAAACACTCGAGGGCAACCTCCGCGGCGTGCTCGCCCAGCTCACACCCGAGGAGGTCAACCAGGACAAGGCCCGCTTCGCCCATATCCTCCTCGATGAGGCGGAGCATGACCTGAATCGCATGGGTCTCGTCCTCGACACCCTGAAGATCCAGAACATCACCGACGACGTGGGCTATCTCAACTCCATCGGGCGGATCCAGGGGGCGCGCGTCCGGATGGAGGCCGCCGTGGCCGAGGCCAAGACCAAGGCCGACGCGGCGGCGCAGCAGGCGCTCAACTGGTGCGCCTCGGAGATCGCCAAGGTCGACGCCGACCTGGCGATCGCGCAACAAGAGACCCAGAAGCGCGTCGTCGACGCCCAGACCCGCCGCGCGGCTATGATCGCCGAGTCCGAGGGCCAGGTCGCCGCCGAGATGGCCCAGGTCAAGGCCGAGATCGAGCGTCAGAAGGCCCGGGCCCTCCAGGTAAAGCGCAAGCTCGAGGCCGACGTCATCCAGGTGGCCGAGGCCGACCGCAAGGCCAGCGAGGAACAGGCCCGCGGCCAAGCCGCGACCGTCGTCGAGCGCGGCAAGGCCGAGGCCCAGGCTTTGAAGCTCGTCGTCGAGGCGTTCAAGGCCAGTGGCGACGCGGCTCGCGAGGTACTGGCCTTGCAGCAGGTGATCCCGCTGCTGGCCGAGGTCTCGGGCGCCCGGCGCAGCCTCGTGGTCCAGCGAGTCTCGGTCCTGCCCGAAGGCGGCACGACCGACGGCGGCAGCCTCGCCCGCTCGGCGATCGCGACCGCCGAGCAGATCAAGGCCGCGACGGGCCTCGATCTTCCGAGGCTCGCCCAGAGCCTCCAGCGTCCGGCGCCACAGGCGCCCCGGCAGCAGCCTCCAGAGAAGAAGCCGGTGGGATAGACGGGTCCTCGTCGCACCCGGCGGCAGTTCCGCGGTGAGGCCCCCGCGTTGACACCGACCGCGCCCATGGCCGATAATCTCGCCAGACGCTAAGTTGAGCTACAGCCGGGATTTTCGGTGACCGTGCCGAGGTGCAGATGAGTCTAGAAGACGATCTCAAGGCGAAGACGCTCGCCCTGATCAACCAGCAGATGGCCAGCTGGGTGGTGGCGATTCAGCGGCAGATCGCCGAGCACCAGGGAAACCTCGTCCGCACCCTCGACGACCTGTCGGAATCCGTCGCTCGCTACGACGAGAAGATCAACGAGCCCGCAATCGCTTCGGCCATGGCCGAGGTCGTCAGCTCGCAGCCTGCCGCCGGGCCCGCGGGTCCCGGTTACGAGCGTCTCCGGAAGTCGCTGGCGGAGGTCGAGAAGGGAACGAGCCTTTCGGAGGTCCTGACGTATCTGGTGAACGAGGTCGCTCAGTACGTCGACCGGGTGGCGATGTTCATCATCAAGGGATCGAGCGCCATCGGCTGGTACTCACGAAACATCGACCCTTCGGACGCCGTCAAGCAGATCAACGTGCCGATGACCGCCGACACGATCTTTCGGATCGTCCAGAACTCCCGCCACGCCTTGCGCGGTCACGTCAGCCATTCCCCGGGCACCGCCCAGCACCTGGCGCGCCTCGGAGGAAGGCCCCAGGGGATCCTGGCCGTCCCGCTCATCCTCCGCGACAAGGTGGCCGCGGTTCTCTACTGCGACACCAAGCAAGAGGAGATCCCCGAGGGAATCGGCCATCTGGTCGACATTCTCGTCTTGTTCGCCGGCAAGAACATCGACCTGCTCTCGTTCGTTCCCAAGGCCGCGCCCGCCACACGCACCAGCGTGGGCACTACACCCGAGCGGGCGGCGGCGATACGGGCCGGCGGTGAAGAGGTCCGCGAGCGGGCGCAGGTTCCGAGCGCCTCGATGCCGGCCCGCCCGCAGCCGACTCCCGCCCCCGCCGAGGAGGAAGAAGGCTCCTCGACGGTCATGTTCAAGGCCGGAGCCTTTGCAACCGCGAAGCCTGCGGCGGCCCAGCCTGCGCCGGGACCCGCGCGGCCCGCGGCCACGGCAGCGATCGCTCCTGAGGACCAGAAGGCCCACGAGGACGCGAAGCGCTTCGCGCGGTTGGTGGTGAGCGAGATCAAGCTCTACAACGAAGCGAAGGTCAACGAGGGACGCCGCCGCAAGGATATCTACGAGCGGCTCAAGGAGGACGTGGAGCGGGGCCGGCAGATGTATTCCGACCGCGTCCCCGTCAACATCCGGGATACCACGACCTACTTCCACGACGAGCTCGTGCGGATACTGGCCGGGGGCGACGCCAGCGCCCTGGGCCCGACGTAGCGTCTCTCCCCTCGTGAGCTTTCGTCCTCTCGGGTTCGCCGTCCTGCTCCTCGGAGCGCTCCCGGCGGTGGCGTCGGCCCCCACATACTGGTTGCAGGCAACGCCTCGGGATGCGGGCGAGGCGGCGCTGCGGGACGCCCTCGGCGCGAACGGGTTCACCGGAGGCGCCGCCGCGGCCGCTGCGCTCCAATCGGTTGCGGAGGCGCAGAAGGGAACCGCGACGTCGGGGCTCGCGCGGCTCGCCGCGGGGCTGATGCTCCAGGACGCGGGACGATCGGCCGAGGCCATCCCGTTTCTGCGCCATCCCGACGTCGCGAAGACGAGCTTGCCCGACTACGCCCTCTGGGCTCTCGCACAGGCGCTCGACGCCACCAACGACCAGGCCGCGGCGGCAACCTATCTCGCGGCGGCGGAGTCGCGTCCTGACGGGCCGGTGGCGTGCGGCGCGCTCTTCCGCGCCTCCGAGATCCTGGTGAAGGCGGCGGACCACGCGAAGGCGCTCGAAGCGCTGGGCCGCGTGCAGACGGCCTGCCCCGATCTGCAGCCGCGAGCGCTCCTCGAGACGGGCGCCGTCTACGAGGCCCTCCGCGACGCGAAGGCGGCGGCCGAGACCTACCATCGACTCGACCGTGACTTCCCGGCGGCGCCCCAAGCCAAAGAAGCGACCAAGCGTCTCGCCGTGCTGGGCATGGCACTCCCCGCCGAGACCGACGAGTCGCGCACCGCTCGCGACCTGAAGAAGGCCCTCGCCCTCTTCGACGCCGACAACACCACCGACACCATCGCCGCGCTGCGCTCCCTCCGCGGCAGCAAGCTGGCGCCGAACGACATGGACCTGGTCCGCACGCGACTCGGCCGTGCTTATTTGACCCTCAAGCGCTATCGCGAAGCCGAGGCGGAACTGGCGGGCGTCGCCACCGAGTCTTCGATGGGCGCCGAAGCCGCGTTCTTCCGGGCGAAGATCGCGAACCAGACTCGCGGCGCCGTCGATCTGTACGAGGGCGTCGCGGCTCTGTTTCCCGGAACGCCCTGGGGAGAAGAAGCGCTCCTCGCTCTTGCCAACCACTACCAGAAGGACGCGCGCGACGACGAGGCGCTCCCGTACTTCCGTCGGCTTCTCGAGGGCTACCCGGCGGGGCGGTACGCCGACCGCGCCGCGTGGCGCGTGGGATGGGGAGCGTACCGGTCAGGGCACTTCGAGGACGCGGCCCGCGAGTTCGAGAAGGCCGCGCGCCTCCAACCCACGAGCAACTTCACACCGGGAATGCTGTGCTGGGCCGGCCGAGCGCGGAAGGAGCTGGGGCAGATCGATCGCGCTCAGCAGCTTCTGGCCGAGACGGTGCAGCGTTACAAGCGCGTCTACCACGGCCTCCGCGCCCTGGAGACGCTGGCCCATCTGCCGAAGCGGGCAGCGCCACAGGCCCCGGCCATTCGCGCTCCCGCCGACGCCACGGCCGGCGACATCCCGGAGCCCTTCTTGACCCGCGCCCGCCAGCTTCTGCTGATCGATCGACTGGACGCCGCGTATGACGAGCTGAAGGGCGCGCCGCAGAGCCCACTCGCCCAGGGAACCCTGGCGTGGATCGAATGGCGGCGCGGTCACTTGCGCCCCGCCATCAACGCGATGAAGCGAGCCTATCCCGAGTACCTGTCCGAGGCCGGCGACGCGCTCCCCGACGACGTCTGGCGCGTCATGTATCCCATCCAGTACTCCGAGGTGCTGCAGGCCAAAGCCGCGAGCGAAGGGCTCGACCCGGCTCTCGTAGCGGCGCTCGTCTGCCAGGAGTCCACCTTCGACGCCGGCGCGGTCAGCCGCGCCGGAGCCCGCGGCTTGATGCAGGTGATGCCACCCACAGGGCGGACTCTCGCCCGCGCCCTGCGCGTCCGTTACAGCGCGGGCGCCCTCCACGACCCGAACGTCAGCCTCACCTTCGGCACTCACTATCTGCGCACGCTCGTCGACCACTTCGGCGGTCGAGTGGAGCGCGCCCTCGCCGCCTACAACGCGGGCCCCGAGCGGGTCGAGGCGTGGACGGCCGACAAGCCCGACATGCCGGCCGACGAGTTCGTCGAAAGCATCCCGTTCACCGAGACGCGCCTGTACGTGATGGTGGTCCTCGGGGGACGCGAGCAGTATCGTCGAATCTACAACTTCGCTCCCACCCCGAAGGCCGCCGAACTCGGGGCTGCCCGCCCGTGAGCTTCCGGATCGGCGACTTCAAGAGGCAGATCGATCCGGCGCTCCTCTCGCGCCAAGGGAGGACCATGCGCACCGACGGCCGCGCCCCGGACCAACTCCGCGAGGTGAAGATCACCACGCGTTACATGAAGCATGCCGAAGGATCGGCCCTCATCGAGGTGGGCGACACACGCGTCGCCTGCACCGTGAGCGTCGAGGATCGTGTCCCGCCGTTCCTCAAGGGCAAGGGCGAAGGGTGGATCACGGCGGAGTACGGCATGCTCCCACGTGCCACCGGCACGCGGTCTCAGCGCGAGGTCACGAAAGGTCGCGCCTCGGGACGCACCCACGAGATCCAACGACTCGTGGGGCGCTCCCTTCGCGCCATCGTCGACTTGCGGGCACTCGGAGAACGGACGCTCTGGGTCGACTGCGACGTGATCCAAGCCGACGGCGGCACGCGCACGGCCTCGATCACCGGAGCCTTTGTGGCGCTCGTGGAAGCGCTCCGCCACATGAAGAAGGCGGACACGCTCCAGGCCTTGCCGATCACCGACTTCGTGGCCGCCACCTCAGTAGGCAAGGTGGGGGGCGAGGTCCTCCTGGACCTCAACTACGACGAGGACTCGAAGGCCGAGGTCGACATGAACATCGTAAAGACCGGCAGCGGGCTCTTCGTCGAGGTGCAGGGGACCGCCGAGGAGGCGCCCTTCAGCGGAGACGAATTGGCCAAGCTGATGGCCGCCGCCGACAAGGGTATCGCCGACCTGGTCGCTTTGCAGAAGAAGGCGCTCGGCGACGTCCCGTTGCTCAAGCCGAAGGCTTGACGCCTCCTTGCTGGGCTTCGATCGGACCATGAACATCCGGATTCCGGAGAAGAACAAGAAGGCCGGCGTTTGCTACGCCGTCACGCGGGACGGCCTCGAGCTTCCCGTCGTCGACGTCACGCATCCCGCCTTCGTCCTGACCGTCAGCGACGAAACCCTCGCCGAGCTGACGCGGGTGTTTGTTCGAGACGAAGAACGCCGGGCCAAGATGCCCGCTTTCCTCCAGGAACTGCTCTTCTGGCTCGTGCTCCGAGGTTCGGTCCTTGGACGCGGGATCCTCGCTGCCGACGGAACGTTCGTCACCGGCATGAACACCTACCTGATGAAGCTCGGCCCCGACAACCTGGGGGCCGGATACGCGGGGAACATCGACCGACGTATCGCGGCAGCGCTGCCGCCGCTCTCGGTGCGCCTGCGCTTGCAAGACGTGGCGCGACTCCTCGCCGATGGCCTCGCTCCAGCCCTTGGCTCACGACCGGGTCGGCCCCTGCGTTTGCTGAACATCGCCGGTGGGCCCGCCGCCGACAGCCTGAACGCCCTGATCCTCATCCGGAAGGAGCACCCGGAATGGCTGGCCGGTCGCTCGGTCCGCATCGAGGTCCTCGACGGTGACGACGAAGGGCCCGAGTTCGGTGCGCGCGCCCTGGCAACATTGCTGTCCGAGGGCGTTTCACTCCACGGCGCCGAGATCGGCCTCGAACACGTCCCCTACGACTGGAAGGATGTGGAGGCGTTGCGCAAGCGGCTGGACGGCGCGGACACGGGCGACACGATCATCGCCGCGTCGTCCGAAGGTGGACTCTTCGAGTACGGCTCCGACGACGAGATCGTCGCCAACCTGGCGGTGCTGCGCGGCGCCACGCCCGCGGACTCCATCATGGTTGGCTCCGTGACACGAGGCGAAGGCCCGGCGCAGCAGGTGAAAGCCTCGACTCGAGTCGCCAGCCGCCCGCGTACCCTCGAGGCTTTCACCGCTCTGGTCCACCGCTCCGGCTGGACGGTCGCGCGTGCCCTCAAGGCCCCGTTCAGCTACAACGTCAGCCTGCGCCCCCGAAACTAGAGCCTCGCGCCGTGGTCAGCGGTGGCGCCAATAGTCGGGCCGCCTCTTCGCGTGGGCAACGGCGACGATCCAGACAACGTCGTCCTCGAAACGATAGACGACGCTGAAGGGATAGCGATCCAGCACGAAACGGCGAGTCTTGCGTCGCGAAGGGCTCCCAGAGCCCGGGGACGTCCTGATCAGATAAGGCGCTCGTTCGATCTCCACCAGGAACCCGTCCGCTGCTTGAGTGCTGCGCTCGCTGTACCAAGTCGCGGCGCGAGCTACGTCATCGGCGGCGCCCCGGAGGAGCCTAAGGGCGCTTGCGGCCACTCCGAGCCCGAAGAATGCCAGCCTTTACCTCAGGCCATTCGACCGAAGACGCCTTCTGGCGAGCGAACTGGGCAAGTCGGCGATCGATCTCGCGATTCCAAGACTGATGGGCGTCGGCGTCCCGGCCGGGGTCCAGGCTAAGGATCAGGTTACCCGCGAGGTCGGCTCGCGCCTTCACCGGAAGGCGGAGGGCTTCCTCGAGCAACGTCGCAGTTCGTGCGGCCATGGCCCGAGGATACCACCAGGCCGGACACGTGGGGTCCGTTTACTGGAGGGTCGCGAGGAACTCCCGGAGCCGGGCGAAGGCCTTGCCGCGGTGGCTCACGCGGTCCTTCTCCTCGTGGCTCACTTCGCCGAAGGTCTTGCCGAAGGGCGGATAGAAGAAGAGCGGGTCGTAGCCGAAGCCATTCGGGCCGCACACTCCCTCGGCGATGCGCCCCTCGACGGTCTCCACGACCTGGAACAGGATCTCCGCGCCCCGCGCCACCGCAACCGCGCTCGTGAACCGCGCGCCGCGGCGCTCGGCGGGAACCCCCATCAACCGCTCGAGCAGCAGCCGGTTCCGGTCGGCGTCCGTCGCTCCTTCGCCGCCGAAGCGGCTCGAGTAAAGTCCCGGCTCTCCGTTCATCGCGTCGACGGCGAGCCCGGAGTCGTCGGCGACCGCCAGCAGGCCCGATCGCTGCGCGTAGTGCTGCGCCTTGAGGATCGCGTTAGAGGCGAAGCTCGTCCCCGTCTCCTCGGGAGCCTCCAGGATCCCCACGTCACGCGGCCCCACGATGCGGAACGAGAGCCCCTCGACCAGCACCTTCATTTCGGCGAGCTTCCCCGGATTCTGGCTGGCGATGAGGAGGTCGGTCATCCCGAGCATCATACTGAAGCCCCCGGCCCGCGTGTTACGATTGTCCGTCGGATCTCGCACGCGGAATCCACGAACGGGGCGTAGCGCAGCCTGGTAGCGCACCTGCCTTGGGCGCAGGTGGTCGGAGGTTCAAATCCTCTCGCCCCGACCAATTTGATTCAGTCAGTTACATTGGAACGCCGAATCCGACCAGAGACCGAATTGGTAGCACATTGGTAGCGACAGACGCGTACAGGCGGGGGCGGGCGGAGGCCTGCGGTTTCACTGCCTCGAGAGGTTCTCTGGTATGAGTGCGAGCATGACGCGGGAGCAAGCCCTCGCTCTCCTCGCAGAACTCGCGGAACGGAAGACTATCGGGAATATTGCGGCGGATAGGGCGCAGTTCATCGCGTGGGCCGCGCAGGGAGAGAGCGCACTAACCACCCTCCTCCCCCCCTCCGACCCCCTCCTCCAACGGTATCGACGCTCGATCGATCGGTACGACAAGGGCGGCGTCGATGTACTAGAAGCCGTCACCGCCGTTCTCGGCATGTTTGACGCGTGCAAGGCCGTTGCGGAAAAAGTGTCCATGCACGAACTGGGGGCCAGACGATCGCTTCCAGCCCAGCCCCGTCAATCTTCATCTCCCACTCATCGATCGACGCGGCGCTCGCGAACCTCGTGGCCGACCTGCTGCAATCCGTCCTGCGACTCGGGCCGACGGAGCTCCGCTGCACCAGCGTTGATGCCTACAGCCTTGACGGCGGGGTCGACATCGACGACAAGATCCGAGCCGAGGCACTGGGGGCCAAGGTGGTCATCGGCCTCATCTCCTTCGCGAGTCTCGACTCCCTATACGTCGCCTTTGAACTCGGGGCGCGCTGGGGCGCAGGAACGCTTCTCATTCCCATCCTCGCAACCGGCGTACCGGTGTCGAGCATCAAGAGTGGGCCTCTGGGCGGGAAGCGAGCGCTCCGTTTGGACAACCGCAGCAACCTCCACCGGCTCGTTGATCAGGTCGGGAAAGAGCTCAAGATTGAGCCGAACCCTGCCGCCTCCTACCAAACGAAAACCGACGCTATCGTCTCGCTCGCAAACGCAACGCCGTCACCCACTGAGGCTCCCGCCGCGCGGCCAGGACCATTGTCGGCAAGGGATAAGGGCGAGAGATTGTTGAACAGCAACGCCGACGCGCGAAAGGTGTTCGAGATCCTCGCGGAGGCCGATCCCGGAGTTACTGTTTCACTCGCGCACATCAGGGACACACTCGCGAACCTCAAGCTCAGCCTTCGTCCGCAGCGCCTGCAGTTCGTTGTTGAGGCCCTGATGAGTTGCGGAGTGGTGGACGGGTATGAGCAGTACAAGGGCCCCTACGGCTACGACCTCAACTCGGATGGGCGGGCGCTCGCGGCTGAACGAGGGGTCATCTGACTCTTCATTGCGGAACGATCAGCCTGACGAGATAGCACAATGGCAAGCGGGAGGGGCAAGTCGAAGGCGGCGCGACCTAGGCGACACGAGCAACCTCCCTCTTCAGAGCTACCTCACGGCGCACGGGGGTCCGGAGGCCTATGGTGTCAGCTTCGAGGGGATGAACATGCTCGTCTGCAACGCCCCTCCCGACGACCCTTCGTTCGCGGGGATGCGGGCGGCCTTCCCTGCCGGAACGGACTTCCGGCTCGACACGCTTCGGGTTCTGGAGATGCCGGAAGACCAGATGCGAATCTCGTTCAATTGGGACGATCCCGACGAGCTACACATCCTCGATCCCCTTGGCCGCCTGACGCCGAGGCGCTGATGGGGTTTCGACGATGCGACAAAGCCTACGCGGCCCGCCTTCGGCGCTAACGCGCGCCCGGCCGAACGCGAGCGACCGTTGCCAGGACGAGTGCATGTCCGTTTGCCTGTATGAACGTCGTGTGAATGGAGGATTGAGAAGCATCGACGAAGCGCGGCGGCGTATGCTGTGGGGCGGGTGGACGCGATGGCTAAGGTGACTGTTCGGTTCGGGCTTCTCAGCCGAGGGGCGACGTTCTTTTCGAGTGACGAAGGTGATGCTGCGGCCCTCGTGAAGCGGGACGCGACATCGGCCTTCGTCGACGGGAGCGACTCCCAAATCGTTGAGGGCTTTTCGCCACTTCAGATTGTCTTCATCAGCGGCCCGGAACCGCAAAAAATCGAGGAGAAGTTCTCGCCCGAGCGAGTCGCCTGGCTTCGCACGCTCCGCGAGTTGGGCCGCTCGTGGTCCGCGCTCTCGAAGGACACCGGGATACCGCAGTCGACCCTTCGCTACCACCTCGATCCCGAGTTCCGAGAAAAGAATTCGAAGCGGTCCAAGGAACACTACCGAACCTACGCCGCGAGGCTAGCCTTCTTTGGAAGAGCGTCTCACCGACGCTCCGGGCGGCAATGGACCCTCGCCTACTCGTGCCCGGCTATACTTCGGCCCGAAGTCACTCTCGACCGGAATGGAACGCACGCCGCCCCACGAATCCGAGCGGAAGGCCCAACGAGACCCCGAATTCAAGGACGCGGGCTGGACAGCATCTGATTCGCCTCGCGACCCCACTCGCCGGAGGCGGCCCGGACGTGGTGAGGCGCAATGATGGGCAAGAAGGCCCTCAACGAAACCGAGGCCTGCCAGAACTTCATCACTCCTGCCATCGTCGGGGCGGTGGTCGGAGGTTCAAATCCTCTCGCCCCGACCAATAGGGACGTGGAAGTCCTCGCCGCCTTCCCCACCCCCGAACGGGCCGCAATCCCACGCCCTTCAGGTGATCCAACGTCAGCGGGAAGCGGTGCGTGGGTCGGAAGGATCGCCGCTCCCGATCGGGCGTTCAGATGAACGACACGTCGCTTGCAGCCGCCGATACCACGAAGCAGCGCTCGTTGTTCGAGTCACCATCGGCGGGGACGACAAAGAAGCCGGGGCGGCCGGGCTGGTATCCTTGCGTAGTCCCGACAATGATCTCGCCGTCCTTGAACGTGACGCGGATCTTCCGGCCCAGGGCGGGCTTGTGGGGATCGAATTCGTTCCGCTTGGCGTGCTCCGGATGCCCGGCGAGGTCTTTCACGAAGAACACCGCCTTGACATCCTGGAGCCGCACTTCGGCCGGCCTGGTTCCCGGGGCGGCTCCCGCTTCCGTAACATGGAACGCATCTTTGTTGGGCAGGAAGTCGTTCGTCGTTCCCTTGAGCGTGTGTCCGTCTTGATAGCGTACGACGATCGTGTTCATCGCCGGTTCCTTTGCAGCGGCCGCTCCAGCCGGGCCCTCAGCTCGGCTAGGAGGCCAGCCAAGTCAGAGCTTCTTCTTCGCCAAAGACTGCCAACTGATCTCGCCCGTTGGGCGGAGATAGGCGCAGCCGTCTTGAATAGTGAAGTGCTCGAGAGGCACCGGGGGCCTCCTTCTCTTCTTACCGTTCTCAATAACCGGATTGTATCCCCCCTCCGTTCACGGGGCGTAGAATCGCAGAGATTTGCCGGATCGGCGCCTTTGCCCGGGCTGAAATGAACCTCATCGGCCTGGCCTTGCGTGTTCTGTTGCCGCTCGGCGGCGCCGTCGTGCTCGCATGGCTTCTGTTGCTCGTGTTCCTGTCGAGGACCCGCCCTCGGGGCTTGGCCCTGGAGGAGGCCTTGCGCCTGGTTCCGGACACGGTGCGCCTGCTGGGAAGGCTGGCGGCCGACCGGACGCTTCCCAAGGGCGTTCGCGTCCGCCTTGTGCTCGCCCTGGTCTATCTGGCCCTCCCCCTCGACCTTGTTCCCGACTTCATTCCTGTGATCGGCTTCGCGGATGACGCCATCGTGCTGTGCGCGGTCCTGCGCTCCGTGGTCAGACGGGCCGGCCCGGAGGCTGTTCGCCGTCATTGGCCCGGGACCAACGACGGCTTGGCCGCGCTGTGGCGGGTGGCGGGTCTTCCCGGCACTGCGTAATGGTTGGCGGCGTCTCGTTACGGCTTGGGGTGAGCCTTGAAATAGGCCCACAGAGCATCCTCCCACGCCGGACCGAAGGCTGGGACGTGGGCGCCGCCTTCGATCGTCCATAGGCCCACGGCGCCGCCCGGCGGACAGCCTTCGTAGGTCTCGCTGCGGGTCTCCGCGCCGGGGATCCACGTGTCCAGATCCTTGTCGGCGCCAGCCGCCTCGAGGGTGCCGGTGCAGCCATTCTTCTGCGCCCAGGTCGCGACGGTCTGCGGCGCCGATGGGTACGCCGCGCTGCCGGTATACAGGATCGTCTGGTCGGCGTCGCCGTGCACCTGGAGCACGTTCACGAGGGAAGCCGCGGTGCAGCGACTG
The DNA here is from genome assembly GCA_041493035.1 of Vicinamibacteria bacterium. Classification (GTDB taxonomy): domain Bacteria; phylum Acidobacteriota; class Vicinamibacteria; order Fen-336; family Fen-336; genus JBGPYB01. The sequence continues at coordinate 47,663 of JBGPYB010000005.1, forward strand.
GCGTCCTGCCACACCGCGCCGGCCAGGCTGACGATCGCGGCGAAACGGTCACCTCTGTCGCAGGCGAGTCGATGGGCCATGAAGCCTCCGTTCGAGTGTCCCGCCACATACACGCGCTTGGGATCCACGTTGTAGTGTGCCGCGACGTCGTCGACCACCGCGCCCAGGTAGGCGACGTCGTCCACCGGTTTGCCGTAGAAGTTGCAGCAGGCGTCCGTGGCGTCCCAGAACCGATTGCCCGCGGCGTCGGTCAGCCCGTCGGGATAGGCAAGCAGGTAGCCGTGCTTGTCGGCGCCGGCGAGGACGCCGAAATACTGCGCCAGGTTGCCGCCGTTGCTCCCGTAGCCGTGCAAGACGATCAGGAGGGGCGTGGGCGCCGACGGAGAATAGCGGCTGGGCACTTTGAAGCTGTAGGGGCGAGCTTGCACAAGAGGGACGGGGCTCGCACTGGGCGCGGGCGTGGGCTCGCCCCCGCCACCACAGCCGGCGAGCATCGCAGCAACCACGAGCGGGCTCCATCTCGGTGCCGCGACCCGGGAGAGATTCATGGACTGCTATTCTAGGTCCATCCCCCAGGGGCCTCGCGTGCGTCAGGGGTACGTCAAATCGCTCCTACGGTCTGCTACGCTCAAGCCATGCCGAACGTGAGGGGCCGCGACCTGATCGACGCTTTGGACTTCGTGCGGCACTCCTACGGGGAGGCCGGGCTATCGAAGGCCATCGCGGAGCTCGCTCTCGGTGCTCGGGCTGTCTTCGGCGGCACGCTGCGCGCGGCCGAGTGGTATTCCCTGGAGCACCTGGTCTCGTATCTCGTGACGGCCAAGCGTGCGCTGGCTCGGAACGATGATGACTTCTGTCGCAAGGAAGGCTTCTACGCCGGCCAGCGACAAAAGGCTTCCTTTCTGGGCGTGATGGTTGCAACGCCAGAGGCAAGGGAAAGGACGGCTGCGACGGTTTGGCGCATGTTCTACGACGTAGGGCGACTGAAGATTGTCGGCGAAGGACCCGGGGCGGCAAGTCAGATTCACGACTTCCCCACAACCCCCGAGCTATGCCAGCGCTTCGCCGGCATCTGGGAAGGGATCGCCAGCAGTGCGGAACAAGAGGCCGTGGCGATACACACCCGCTGCGTGCTCCGGGGAGGCGACTGCTGCGAGTTCCGGATCCAGTACACCGCGTGATGGCGATCGGCACGAACGGCTACTCGCCGGCTTGCCGCGGAACCGACCCTCGATGAGGCCCTGGTCCCACTGAGCTTCCAGTTCCTCGTCGCGCTGGTCCTGCATCCACTTCGAGGCCCTGCTTCCATGCGTATCCGACCGTCACCTGGGATCTAAGGCGCGAACACATAGTGCAGAGTCCACTCCTGCCTCGACGCCACTTCCACTGGCCCCTCCACGATGCCATCCATCGAAACGAGTGTGACCGGAGTGCTGCACTGATCGGCGGGGTCTAGCGATACCTCGACTCTCGTCGCAACGCCTGCCTCCAGGTCCAAGGGACTCGTCTGCCCCCGGAGACACGCAATCTGGTTGGTAGCGTGGAGGTAGACACGTACGTAAAGCACGTGGCCGGTCGACTGAGGCTGAAGATCAAAGGCCATTCGGAGCCTTCCCTTGCAGCCGTCGATCCCGGCGCCACACCCGCTCACCGTGCTGCCAGGCGTGATGCTGGCCCCAGCGAAGAGCATCCGAACTGGCCCAGATCCCTTGGTCGCGACCACCTGAGTGTTCGGGTCTGGCGTTGGAGCAGGGGGGGCCATCCCGTTCTCCCCACACGCGGCGAGAAGGACACCCACGAATGGAGCCACGACTTTCGCCAAACGGGGAATCATTGCTCGCTCATTGGACACTGCTGCCTTCCCGGGATCAGTGTAATGGCTTCGAGTAGTTGAGTACGAGGGCCTCGACGCCTGGATTCTTCGCACCGAGGTGGGCATTCGACATGTGGGAGAGCGAGAGCCCGATGCGCGCCCCTCGCGGCAGGCGGAAGTCGATGGCGAGCTGCGAGCGGAATTCGACCACGTGGCCGAGGTCGAGCCCCCCGCCTCTGGCGTAGAGCCCAGGGGCAAGGCTCGGGGTTATCAAGAGGCGGCGGCCGAGCGGCAGGTCATAGGCGACGCCGCCGCAAGCGTAAGAGGCGCCGTCGCTCGTCACCATCGCCGCCACGAGCGGCCGCAGGGCCCTCCCGTGTCTCTCCCAGCGGTATCCGGCGCGGAACTCGGCGGCCGGGTCGTTGCGCCTTTCCACGTCGAAGAGGCCGGCGCTACCCGAGAGAAGGTTCGGGTCTTCGGGGCCCGCGGGGCGCGCGGCGAAGCCCCCGCCGACGAAAGCAAGGCCCGCAATGACGACAGTAGCAACCGAGGCAAGGAGAGATCCCATGTGCTGGAGCGCAGTCTATAGCCCTCAATGCTCGGGTTCCAGGCCATGCTGGCGCCTCAAGTTGAACGCCCCGCAGCCCGCAGGTAGTCTGACGAACCCATGGCGTTGCGACCGAGCTGGCTGCACGGCCTTTTCGTCTCGATCGCGGTGTTCACGTACTTCTATGGTCTCGACAGCCAGCACATCCCCAAGAACGGCGACGAGTATCCCTACGAGCACATCACCCGTCTCACGGCCGAGAGCGGCCGGCTCCTGCCGCTCTGCTCGGACCTGCCGGAGATGCGCAACACGAAGCCGCCCCTCCTGTTCTGGCAAGGGATCGCATCCACGAGCTGGGGACGGGCCTGGACCTTGTGGAATCTGCGCTACCCGAGCGTCCTCTACACGCTTGCCACGGCGCTCATGGTCTTCTTCCTCGCCTCACGGCTGTCGCGCCAGGTGGAGACTGGGTTCCTCGCGACCCTCAATTTTCTGGCCTTCTTCAGCACGTACCGCTTCGGGCGCCCGTTCCTGACCAATCCTCCGGAAGTCTTCTGGCTCTTCCTGCCCTTCTTCATTCTCTCGTACTGGCCGGCCGCCCTTGACTCGCGCGTCGCCCTTCCCGTGCTGATGGGACTCGGTGTGGGAATAGCGCTGCTCTACAAGTCCTTTGCGCTGGCCGTCCCCGTGGGCCTCGCTCTCTCCTGGTGGCATCTTCACTCTCGCGGCTACGATAGAGGAGCGTTTCTGGCGAAGGACGCCCTGAAGATCGTCCTCACGATGGTCGTCTCGCTCGCTCTGTTCGCCTCCTGGTTCCTTCTGGACCCCGACCCGCATGCCATCTGGAAGGATTTCATCCTTCGCGAGAATCTGAGCAAGTTCGATGCGGGAGGCGGCTACATCTCGAAGCTCCTCTGGGGATCCTCGAGCATCTGGAGCCTGGCGCTCGCTTATCCACTGAACGCGGGGTTTCTTGCATTCCCCGTCGCGATGCTCGTCGTCTCCGCGTGCCGACGACGACGCGAGCTGGGCGATGCCGAACAGCTCCTGTGGATCTGGGTCATCACTTTGTTCCTGGTCTTCAGTGTCCCGAGTCAGCGCTCGGGCCGTTATCTGCTCCCGGCCATGCCCGCCCTCGCCGTTCTCCTGGCGCTCAACTGCCATCGGGTCAGCCGGAAGGCGTTCGTCGGCAGCCTCCTGGCGACAACCGGCGTCCTCGGAACGATCGTCTTCCTATCCGTCGCCTTCCAGGGCGCAGTGCCCGCGGTTCACTTTCCACCAGCGCATTGGCTGCTACTGACGAGCGTCGGCCTCGTCATCGTCGTCGGCCTCGGCGTTTCCAACCTTACGCCGGCGAGCGTTCCGGTCGCGAGCCTCTTGATCCTTCTTTCGCTCGCGTTCTTGCTCCGGCCGCTCGACGGGCCCTTGGGACTCTACGACGCGAGCGTGAGGCGATACGTCGACGGCAAGGACGTGTGGGTGCCCTACGACTTCGTTGCCAAGTACGAGGGCCATCGCTTCCTGCTGCCGGGAGCAAGGATCCATGGCTATCGCGACGACCAGGAGACGACACCCGCCGAGCTGGTCGCGCGGTACCCTCTGGTGGTTCTTCGGCTGCCGCTCGGAGACGGTCCTTGCCAGGGGTGTGCGATTCTCGGCCGGCGCTTGGACCTTCGGGGGCGTCAGAGTTCGAGGGAGCTGCGGGAGATCCTGTTCGAAGGCGACGCCCAGCGCCTGTTCGTGAACGAGGTCCTCGTCGAGGCTCAAGGGAGGCACCACTGACGCCGGGAAGGCGCAGCCTGCGCGCTTTCGCTTCGAGCAGTGGACTCCTTCTCCTCGTCGTCATCGTCGCCTTCGCAGCGGGGTTCCTTCGAGTGCTGAGGCGCCAGCCTCCGGCACCGTTTCACGTCGTCCGGGTCGTGGACCCAGCCGAAGAGCCCGTGCTGTGCCGGAGTCGCTTCGTTTCCGCCAGGCAGAACGTCCAGACCCACGCGGCCTCGGCGGTCGAGCTGCGGGACGGACGCGTTCGCGCGTTCTGGTATGCGGGCAGCAACGAAGGGGCGCCGGACGTCGAAGTCCGCACCGCCGTGTTCGATCCCGATCGCAACGCATGGGGTGAAGAAAGAATCGTTGCAAGCCGAGTGAGCACGCAAGAGGCGGTTGGGCGCTTCGTGAAGAGAATCGGGAACGCCGTCGCCGGCCACGCTGCGGACGGATCCCTCCGGCTCTTCTACGTGACGGGCTCGGTGGGAGGATGGGTCGGCAGCTCCATCACGGTAATGACGTCGCAGGACGAAGGCGAGACGTGGACCAGGGCGCGACGGCTCATCACCTCCCCCTTCCTGAACCTCAGCACGCTGGTCCGATCCGGGCCGTTTCTGTACGCCGATGGGACCATGGGCCTGCCCGTCTACCACGAGTTCCTGGGCAAGTTCGGCGAGCTGTTGCGCCTGGACACGACCGGAGGGGTCATCGACAAGCAGCGATTGGGCTCGGCGGGAAGTGGCCTACAGCCCGTGATTCTTGTGAAGAGCCCACGCGAGGCGCTGGCGCTCTTGCGCTACTCGGGCTCGGAACGTCCGCACCGGGTGCTCGGCTCGACGACCGTGGACGCGGGGGAGCATTGGACACAGCCGGTCCGGACGTCGCTGTCGAACCCCGACGCCGCCCTCTCGGGCGTCGTCCTCTCCGACGGGAGAATCCTCGTGGCTCTGAACGATGTTGAAGAAGCTCGCGAGGCTTTGTCTCTGGTCGTCTCCGACGACGGTGGGAATCAGTGGAGGACCATTTACCAGCTCGAGGACGAATCGGCGGCGCGGGACCAACTGAACGAGGCCGAGTACTCGCGGACCATCGAGGCCCGTGCTCGCGCTTCGGACGCGACCGTCGAGGACCCGAGCGCCCACGCCAAGTCCGTACGGCGCGTCACGTACTGGGGCCAGCGGTACCATTTTGAGTTCTCGTATCCTTACTTGATAGAGACGAGGCGGGGAAGGTTTCACGTTCTCTACACGTGGAACAAGAGCTTCATCAAGGATTTCGAGTTCAACCGGGCCTGGCTGAACATGCGCGTGGCGGAGGCCTCCGATGCTCGCCTTCACTGACGCGACGGGGCTGGCAGGCTCGGCCACGGCGATCGTGGCGGCATCGCTGGTCGTTCCCGTGCGCGGGGGCCTCACGCCGGGCCGACGCGCGTTTGTGCTCGCTGGAGTAGCGGTCGTCGCGTTGACGCCGTTCGGGGGCCTTTCGCCCGCTGGTTACCTGCGAGGCCTCACCGGCGACCTCAGCATCACGACCCTGGCCCTGCTGCTGCGAGTCCTTTGCGGACACGTCTTCAGGTCGGCTCCCGTAGAGGAGAAAGACCAGGTCGTCCTGCAAGTCCTCGTCGCTGTCGCAGGTCTGGTCCTCTACCCGCTTGCGCTTGGGATCGGGACGTTCGACCCGTACCGGCTGGGCTACGCGAGTCCCTGGCTGATGGGCACCCTCTTGCTCGTCGTCTTGACCACTTGGCTGCGGGGGCTCCACCTGGCGACCTGGTGCATCGCGCTCGCGGCGCTCGCATACTCCGTCGGCTGGTACGAATCCAACAATCTCTGGGACTATCTGCTCGATCCCCTGGTCGCGACGTACGGGCTGTCGGCCCTCGTCCGAAGGGCCGCACGGCGGCGATCCCCTCGAACGCGCCCTACCGGAGGTTGAAGCTCCCGGTTGAGGACGAGGAAACATCGTTTGCCGGCCCCTCGACCTGGCCAAGTCTACCGCAACTCACAGCGACACCCGGGAGCGCAGCAGAAAGGGGGAACTGCCACCTTGAGTTGCACCGGACCGGTTGCGAGGCGCGCGTCGACGATCAGGGTACCACCCTGTCGGGGGGCGGTGACACCGCTCGGCCACACGACCAGCACGCTGTTGGCCTCACCGGCGCCTGTGTAGGGTACGCTGATCGGCAGCGCTGCGGTGACGCGGTACCGCTTGCCACGCTCTTCGAGCGCGACGCCCGTGATCCGTGCGTCGCGAAGCGGTCCAGTGCCGGCGTTGTTCAGGGTGAGGAGGCCGGCGATTCGATTCCGGGACGAGCAGAAGACAGACGCTCGAAGCTCCAGGCGCGGCGTGCCCTCGGAAGCGATCCCATAGCTGACGGCCTGGGAAATGCCACCCCCCGGCGACGGGTTCGAGACGGCGACAGTATGGGCGCCGGGCGTTGCGATGCCGGTGGGCAGGTCGAGGAGCAGAAGGGATCTCGAGCGGAAGATGACCGTGCGTTCGCCACCGTCCCACAGAGCGACCGTGCGCGGCGTGAATCCGTTGCCGGTGAGCTCAAGTCGCACGGTACCGGGGGTCGTGTCCGCGGTCGAGAGCGGCTGGACCGCCGCGAGTTCCGGTGCGGGGTAATCCAGTTGCAGATCCATCGAGAACGGTTCGGTGGCGTTGATCCCGGCGTTCACGAGGGAGAGCTTGTGGCTCCCGCCCAGCGATTGGAGCGTCGAGGGAATGAGAGCGAAGAGCTGGTAGCTCGTGCTGTAGACGGTGGAGCCCCCCTGGTCCACTGTCGTGGTCGTCGCTCCGAGGCCGGTGGGCAGGGGCACGTCGTCGAGCGTGAGCACCGACTGAGGGTCGAGCCACTCCACCTGCACTCCGACTGACTCGAGGGGGGTCGTGTCGAGGCCGACGCCGATGAGCCCTCCCCCGGCCGTCAGCACCTCGGTGGCGCAGGGGCTCTCGAAGAGGGGGTTGCTGGTGCCGAGCACGGTCCCGAACGGAGGCGGTATCTGGTCGACCGGTGGCGGAGGCAGGTGGCCGAAGAGCGTGCCCGCGTCTCCGCAGGCGTCACCGAAGTTCTGCGCACCGGCGAATTGACGGATGAAAACCGATGGGTTCAAGTTCGGCGCCGGAGCTGCGGCCCAGAGCACGGTCATCTCCAAGGGGTTCGAGACCTGAAACCAGATGTTGAAAGCTCCCGGGGTGCCCACCTGGAGACGGACCGTCCCCTGTCGCGCGAGGGCGGGCGCCGGAATGTCCACGGCGTAGATGTCTCCCGGATCGCCCGTCTCGATGAAGGTGCTCGTCGTGGGGATGCCATTGACGATGAAGACGTCGTCAGGAGGCGTGCGTCGCACGAGGGCGAGGACCTGCACGCTCCCCACTCCCGGGGGCAGGGCCTTGCTGCACGTGCCGGGGCCGAGGGCGGCTTGCGTCCGACACGCGTCGACCAGGAGCGGCGGTCTGGTGTCGGAAGTAATGATGTGTTCGTTGCCCGGGAACGTGGGTTGAGTGTCGTCCGCCAGGGAGACGTTCGACGAGTAGCTCGCGAGATCGAAGGTGGCCTTGGAGAACGGCAGCGTCAGCGGTCCGCCCCCGGGGTTGAAGCTGAAGCTCGGCACGTCCACCGTGATGACGTCGAGGTCGACCGACCTGCCGTGGAACGCAGCCCGGAACGGGTCCGCCTGGATGGCCGGGGTCGCCTGAAGGAGGGTCGAATTGCTGAAGGAAGAGTTCTTGTCGATGATCGGCCTCAGGCGCAGCGCGCTCCCGGCCGGCGGTCCTGTGAAGTGCACGCTCTCCCCCACAGGCACTGATGGTGTCGCCCCCGACCCGACCGGTTGACCGTTCTCGTCTCTGACTTCGAAGTGAATCATGGGATGCGGCTCGAAACGAAGCGCCTGGTGCACGCCCGCGCTCAGCCCAGGGGTCAGTTCCAGGATGTGGTACTCGAGATCACCGAGGCCGAGGTTGATCGTGTTGCTCAGCGGAACGAGGATGAGGGAGTTGGAGACGAAGCTGTTGAGGGCGATACCCGCAAAGAGGAAGTCGTCGTCGGGCACGAAGGAGACGAGGGCATTCGGATTGTTGGCATCACCCCGGGCGCCCTGTCCGTTCAGGAGGGGGCGGCGAGCCCTGCCATTGATGATGCCGGCCAGGCCGGGCGCATCGTTGCAGCAGGAGAACCCCTTTGGGATCGCCGAGTCGAAGTACCGGCTCAAAGTGAAGAGCTTCCGGTCGTCGTGGACGGCCTTGTCGATGAGCGTGAACTTGTTGCCGGGCAGGATGGCGGGCGCCAGAAGAGCGTCGAAATCGGTCTTCAAGAGAAGGTCGGCCCTGAAGGTGGGCCCTGTGCTGACGAAGCTCGCCGTGGCCTCGGGGCGGAAGCTCGTCTTGACGACGAAGGGTTGGCCCGGAAGGACGGTCTCCAGGTCGGGATACTCGATCTCCACATCCATCGGATAGTTGACCACCACCTGGCCCGCATCGGCGCCGGCATCGAGTCGCAGTCCGGCACCGAGGCGGAGGTTGTAGTCGACACCGGCACCGACCCTGAATGTCGGAATGAGCGGGAGGTCCACCGTGAAGAACCCACCGATCGTCCCGGGGCCAAAGCCGAAGGGTCCGGCGCCAATCGACTCTCCGACATTGAATGCCCCGGGTGCCGAGCCCCAGACGCCCGCCGACGCGTTGAAGCGCAGCCGATAGAACTCGGTCGTCCGCCGGTTGAAGTCGACCGGCGGCAGTGTCAGCACCCGCGTCTGGGCTCGTGCGGGCCATGGTGTCAGGCCCACGACGAGGAGGCTCAAGGCAACCGCGGACCGACCGATCGTCTTCATGGCGCTCCCTCCATTCCGACCCGCTCGACCCATCAGTCGGCGAGCGGCCGTCTCGGAGGAAGCTAACAGCCCGGCCCGACCCGCGGCAGACATGAACATGCGGGTCCCTTTGGGCGCACAAGGAGTAACATCGCCCGAGTGACTGGGGGTGGGATTGGTGAAGGCACGGTTGCTGATCGTCCCGATGCTATTGAGCGTGCAGCTGTCGGCCCAACAGGCGCCGTCGCCGGACGAGCCACGGTTCACTGGCGGCGGGCAGCTCCTGCGCCCCGACAATTACAGGGAATGGGTCTTTCTCACCTCGGGCCTCGGGATGACGTATGGTCTCGTCGACGCGGCGACAGCGGCCAACCCACAGTTCGACAACGTCTTCGTCGCGCCGCGAGCCTACAAGGCCTTCATGGAAACCGGCACGTGGCCCGACAAGACCATGTTGGCTCTGGAGGTCCGCTCCGCGGGAAGCAAAGGCTCGATCAACAAGGGCGGGCACTACCAGGAGGGAATGGTCGACCTGGAAGTTCACGTCAAGGATCAGTCCCGGTTCCCGAGCAAGTGGGCGTTCGTCGCCTTCGGCGCCTCCGCGCCGAAGGGAAAGCCTCTCGAGCCCCATTCGAACTGCCAGGAGTGCCATTCCAAGAACGGCGCCGTCGACGAAACGTTCGTGCAGTTCTATCCGACGCTGATTCCCACGGCCAAGGTGAAGGGGACCTTCAGGCCGGCGGCCAAGGAGTAGCGGCCTCGAAGGAAATGGCTAGAGTTCGGGGCCGGACCTTGATCGACGTCGTCGCGTTTGTGCGCGAGTCCGGGGGCGAGTCGGGGCTCCAGGCGACTCGCGGCAGCCTGGACCCCGACTCGCGTCAACGATCTGGCGGATGTTCTACGACTGCGGGAGCCTGGTCGTGTCTGGGGAAGGGGACGATGCAGTCGGCCAGATCCACGACTTCCCGACGACCTCCGAGCTGTGCGAGCGCTTCTGCGGCAGCTGGGAGGCGGTCGCCAGCACACCGGAGCGCGAGGCCCACGCGACGGAGACCCGATGCGTCCTGCGCGGCGACCCGTACTGCGAGTTCCGGGTTCGCTAGCCCGCGGGGTCGCCCGTTGACCGCCGGCTCGATGTACGATCGGGGGGAAGGCAGGCACCCACGCACCCTCTCCTCGGCCGATCTCTCCTGAACGTACCGCCCCCGCCGGAAGGCTGCTTCCGTGGTCAGACGGTGCTCGTGACCGGGGCGGGGGGCTCCATCGCGTCGGCCCTCTGCCGCTCGCTTGGCGCCCTCGACGCCGAGCGCTTGATCCTCGTCGACCATGCCGAGGGGAACCTCGAACGCATCGACCGGCAACTGCGCGAACGATTCCCCGCCGCGCGGACCACGGCGATCCTGGGAGACATCGGCGAGCGCCCGCTCGTGGACCGCGTCTTCGAGGAGCACCGTCCCGACGTCGTTTTCCACGCCGCGGCCTTCAAACATGTCCCGCTCCTCGAGGGGCAGCCCCTTGCGGCTCTCGCGAACAACGTCCTTCCGACGCAGCTGTTGGCTGCGGCGGCCGTCGGCTGGGGAGCGCGCCGTTTCGTGCTCCTCTCCACCGACAAGGCCGTCAATCCCACCAGCGTCATGGGCGTATCCAAGCGCGTGGCCGAGCTGGTGGTGCTCGCGAGTAGCACAAGGACCACGCAGACCACATGCCTTCGGCTCGGCAACGTCCTCGGCAGCTCCGGAAGCGTCGTCCCTCGCTTGCGCGCCCAGATACGCCGGCGGCGCCCTCTCACCCTGAGCCACCCCGATGCGACCCGCTACTTCGCGGCGCCCCGCGAGGCGGTGGCTTTTCTGCTGAACGCGGCCCACGTCGAGGCGGGCGGCAGTATCCTGCTCCCCGACCTCGGCCCTCCGGTTCCCATCGTCGATCTCGCCCGACGACTTTTGCATGCGGCCTCCGTGGACCTCCCCGTGACCTTCGTGGGGCTCCAGCCGGGTGAAAAGCTCCACGAGCAACGACACACGGCCGCCGAGCGGCCGGAGTCGACGGGTGTGCCGGGCCTCGACCGCGTGGACGGACCTCGCCCCGCGAAGGCCTCCTTGGGCGCCTCGCTCGAAGAGCTGCGGGAGATCGTGCAGCAGCGCGACGCCGCCGCGCTCCCGGCCTGGCTGAGGCGCGTGGTTCCGGAGTACGCGCCCAGCTCCCGCGTCCTCGAGGCAGCGCGCGCCGCGTGCGCCCGATGACGTCTCCCCGGCGCACTGTCGCGGTGGTCACGACGTCGCGAGCGGATTACAACCATCTCTACTGGCCGATCAAGGAGCTGCAAGCGCGCCCCGGGATCGACTTGCGCCTCATCGCGATGGGCGCGCATCTCTCTCCGGAGTTCGGAGACACCGTTCAGGAGATCGAGAGCGACGGCTTTACGGTCCATGATCGCGTGGAGTGCCTCCTGAGTTCCGATACCGACGTCGGCATGGCCAAGTCGATTGGCGTCGCAACGCTCGGGCTCGCCGACATCTTCGGGCGCCTCCGTCCCGACATCCTGCTTCTGATCGCGGACCGCTACGAGCTTCTGGCTCCGGCCAGCGTGGCCCTCGCCCTGCGCATCCCCATCGCCCACATCGAGGGGGGCGAGGTGAGCGAGGGGGCGATCGACGACGCCGTCCGCAACGCCCTCACGAAGCTGAGCCACGTCCATTTCACGCCCACCGAGTCCGCGCGGCGAAGGGTGCTGGCCATGGGCGAAGAGGACTGGCGCGTTCATCGCGTGGGCGCACCGTCCCTCGATCACCTCGAACGCCATTCGCTGCCGACGCCGGGTGATCTCGCCACGAAGCTCAAGTTGGAGCTACATCCGCCGACGCTGATGGTGGCCTATCACCCCATCACCCTCGCCCGTGATACGCTGCGCGAGGCCGACTCCCTCTTCGGCGCCCTGGCCCGGCTGCCTCACCAGATCCTCTTCTCCTTCCCCAACGCCGACGCGGGAAGCCGCGCCCTCATCGGACGCGCCCAGGCCTTCTGCACCGAGTACCCGCGGGCTCGCCTCTTCGTGAACCTGAACCCCCTCGACTACTGGGGGCTGCTGAAGGTCGTCGACGTCTTCGTCGGCAACTCCAGCAGCGGGATCATGGAGACGCCCACCCTTCGCCTCCCCACCGTCAACATCGGCCTGCGCCAGGAGGGACGCGAACGTGCGCGCAACGTGGTCGACGCCGCCCCGGAGGCCGAGGCCATCGTGAACGCCGTGACGCGGTGCCTGGACCCCGCGTTCCTCGCGTCGCTCGACGGCATGGTCAGCCCCTACGGCGACGGTCACGCCGGGGAGCGCATCGCCGACGTGCTGAGCCGCGTCCCCCTGGGTGAGGCGCTGCTCCGCAAGCGGGCGGCGCCGCTTCCCGCACCGTGAGGATCCCTCTTTCCGCTCCCGACATCACCGAGGCGGAGATCGAGGCCGTCACGGCGGTCCTTCGCACGCCCTCGCTGAGCCTCGGGCCGCGCCTTCCCGAATTCGAGGAGGCCCTGGCCGCCCGGGTGGGCGCGCGCCACGCCGTGGCCGTCAGCTCGGGCACGGCAGGGCTGCATCTCGGCGTGCGGGCCTGCGGCGTCGCGCCGGGAGACGAGGTCGTCACCACGCCCTTCAGCTTCGTGGCCTCGACCAACGCGATCCTGTACGAGCGGGGCGTGCCGGTGTTCGTCGATGTGGAGCGCGACAGCCTCAACATCGACCCGGGCCGCGTCGAGGCGGCGATCACGCCCCGCACCCGCGCGATCCTCCCGGTCCACGTCTTCGGGCGCCCCGCGGCGATGGAAGCGATCCTGGACATCGCCCGACGCCGTGGCCTCGCGGTGATCGAGGACGCGTGCGAGGCCCTGGGGGCCGAGGTCGGCGGGCGCGCCGTGGGGACCCTCGGGCGCTGCGGCGTCTTCGGCTTCTATCCCAACAAGCAGATCACCACGGGCGAGGGCGGCATGATCGTCACCGACGACGGCGACGTCGCGGCCCTCTGCCGGAGCTTGCGGAACCATGGCCGCGACGACGGCACCGGGCCCATGGTTCACGCCCGTCTCGGATACAACTACCGGCTGTCCGAGATCGCGTGTGCCCTCGGAGCCGCGCAGCTCCGCCGTCTCGATCTGCTGCTCGAAAACCGCGCCTCGGTGGCCCGTCGGTACCACGACCGCCTCGCAGGACACGCGGATCTGATACTGCCCGAGATGAATCCCGCCGGAGCACGAGTGAGCTGGTTCGTCTACGTGGTGCGCCTTGGTGAGACGTGGACGCCGAAAAACCGCGATAGACTCGTCGCCGAAATGGAGAGCCGCGGCATCGGCTGTCGTCCCTACTTCCCCGCCCTTCACTTGGAGCCCCACCTGCGGGCCGCTCTCGGCCACGGGCCCGGCGACTTCCCGGTGGCCGAGGGTGCCGCCGA
>JBGPYB010000057.1:0-26786 GCA_041493035.1 Vicinamibacteria bacterium
GCGTCGACGAGGTCCAGGATCTTGTCCTTGATGTCGACGAGGATCTCCTGGATGCTCGGCGCCGAGTTGATCATGTTGGCGATCTCGATGAGGCGCTTGCGGTACGACAGCTCCCGCTGGGTGGTGTCGCCCACGGTCCGCGTGCTCATGAGGCCTGCCTCCTCAACATGAAACCCCTGTACCCCGATCCGGTCGAGGATATGCGGAGGCCCGCGGAGGGTCAAGCCTCGTGGGCGCCGGCCGGCGGCCGCGGGCCCTGCTCACTGATGGAGCCGCCACCATTCCTGGCCCGACTCGGGGAGCGTGTAGATCGGATCGTAGTACTCGTACCTGCGCGAGAGCGCCTCGGGATCGTTGGCTTCGATGCCCGTGCGGTAGTTCTTCGTCCAGTACGAGATCCCCCTCTCCCGATCGTAGTCGCGGATCTGATGGATCCAGCGCTTGCCGACGAACGGCACGTCGCAGACGATCCGCGGCGTCGCGAAGCCCGGTAGGTAGCCCATGATGTCGTGTTGGAGCTGCTGCGCCTCGTGGACCGCCAGACGCCAGTGTTCGGCGTTGGGAATCATGTCGCACATGTAGAAGTAGTACGGCATGATGCCGGCGTGATCGAGGAGCGTGAAGCAGAGGTCGAGGAGATCCTTCGGTGTGGAGTTGGTCCCGCGCAGGATGACGCCCTGGTTTCTCACGTCCCGGAATCCCATCTCAAGAAGCTTGGAGACCGCCTTGGCCACGAGCGGCGTGACCTGCTGGGCGTGATTGACGTGGGTGTGGAACGCGAGCTGTATGCCGCGCTCGCGAGCCTTCCTGGCGAGGCGCTCCAAGCCCTTCAGGACGTCGTCCTGGAGGAAGTGCTGCGGAATGCCCATGAGTCCCTTCGCGGCCAGCCGGATGTCGCGGATGTTCTCGATGTCCATCAGCGCGCTGACGAAGGGTTCCAGCGTTGTCATCGGGAGGTTGGCGATGTCCCCGCCCGAGACCACGACGTCGCGGACCTGCGGCGTCTTTTTCAGGTAGTCGAGGATCTGCTGGTAGCGATCCTTCTGCGGGATCTGGAAACGGAGCTTCGTCACCTGGGGGACGTCGTTCCCGACGAGGTCCATCCGTGTGCAGTGTCCACAGTACTGCGGGCAGGTGGAGAGGACTTCGGCCAAGACCTTGGTCGGGTAACGGTGGGTGAGTCCCTCGACCGCCCACATCTCGGCCTCGTGGAGGCTGTCGCGGCTCGAGTGGGGGTGGCTGGGCCAGTCGGGGCTCCGGTCGTCGAAGGCGGGAAGCATGTAACGCCGAACAGGATCGTCCCAGAGGTCGTGCTCGTTCATGGTGTTGATCATCTGGGGAGGGATCAGCATCGACATCGTCGCGCGTTCCTGGATGTCCTTGGCGAGGTTCTCGGCCAGGTCCTCGGGGAGCAGAGGGCCCATGACCTCCTTCAGCTCCTTGAGGTTCTTGACGGTGTTCTGGCGCTGCCAGAGGGCCGACTCCCACTCGTCACGGGTGACGTTCTTCCATCCCGGAAAGCGCCGCCAGTCGGGCTCCTTGAACTCCCGCTGCAGGGGGTAGGTGAACGGCTGGTCGCTCGCACCCACCTTGGCCGCCGGTCTCCAGACCGGTCTCGGCGCCTTTGCTGTGGTCATGACACGAATAATACATCAGCGGAGCCGCGCCGGCGGCGCTCCGGAAGTATGCTGCGGGGTTCAGAATGACCGGCGGACAGACGAAGACCCTGGCCGCGTTTCTCGCTGTGTTCGGCGCGTCACGCCTCTTCCATCTGACCCTCCTGCCGATGTTCATCGACGAAGCGATCTACCTCCATTGGGCGCGTCGCCTCGCCACCGAGGGGCGCCTCTGGCGTCCTTTGGCCGACGGTAAGTCGTTGCAGGTGGCGCTGCTCTCTCTCGTAGTCCCATGGGTCCGGGATCCGCTCTTCTGGGGGAGGGCGCTCTCGGTGGCTGTCGGCGGTGTGGGAATGCTGGCGGCCTGGGGGATCGCCCGGCGGCTCCACGATTCCCGGGCCGGAGTCTTCGCGGCGGCGCTCTACGTCGCCTGTCCCTTCACCCTCTTCCACGACCGCATGGTGCTGGCCGACGTCTTCCTGTCCACGGCCGCGGCCCTGACCTTGCTCGCGGGCATTGTTCTTGTCGAGGAGCCGACCCGTCGCCACGGGAGCCTGGTGGGACTCGCGATGGGGGCGTGCGTGCTGTTCAAGATTCCAGGCCTTCTGGCGTGGGCAGTTCCCGGGATCGCAGCGGCTCTGCTGCCACGGCGTCCCGGGACTCCTCGCGCGCTGGTCCTCGCCTATGTCGTGGCGGCGGCAATCGCCGTCGTGCCCGTCGCCTACTTCTTCCAGCACTCCGCCCAAGTCCAGGAACAAGCGGCCTTTGGCGAGGATGAGGAAGCGAGGCCGGCCCTCGTCGCCGGGAACATGGTCACGGTCGCGGGCTGGCTGTGGACCTACTGGACACCGGGTGTATGTGCCGTGGCGCTTGCGTCCCTCGTGGGTGCTGTTCTGCGTCGCGACGGTGCGGGGATGCTTCTCGGGGCCTCGGCGTTCGTTCCGATCGCGGCCTTTGCGCTACTGTCGCGCGCCTGGTTTCCGCGTTACGTGTTTTTCTCCACCATCCCGATTCTCGTCCTTGTGGCGATCGCGCTCAGCCGATTCCTGGGGCAGATCCGTGACCTCGCCGGGCAACGAGGGACCCGGATTGGAGTTGCGGCAATGGCGCTCGTCGCGCTCGGGGTTTTCTGGCCGGCCGTGGACTTCGACCGCCGGCTCCTGACCAACCCTGCCTCGGCCCCGTTCCCGGACGTCGATCGCTTCCAATACGTCGAAGGCTGGACGGCCGGTTACGGCCGCACGGAGACGGCGGCGCGCCTGAAAGACGAGGTGGCGCGGAACCCCGCGGGGATCCTCGTGGGCGTCGGTGGCGCCTTGAAGCACGGTTGGCGCCCTCTCTACCTGCTCCTCCGCGCGCAACTGATGAACGAGCCGCGCGCGGAACTACAGGTCATCGACCCCGCGGATCCGGTGGCACGCGAGGGTCTGAGCCGCACAGCGGGCGAGAGGGCCGCCTTCCTCGCCGTCGCGGTCGAAGGAGGTTCGCCTTCGATACCTGGAGCGGTGATGTTGCGGGAGATGCGCGCCGATGGCCGAGGGGCGACCGCTCTTTATCGCCTTCTTCCCCCGGACGGCGCGACGCAATAGAATGCTGGGCTTTCGGGAGGGCTAGACGAGGATGAAGCGGATCGGGATCCTGACGGCGGGGGGAGACACACCCGCGCTCAACGCGACCATCAAGGGCGCCGTGGTCCGCGCCAACCAGTGTCGGGTCGAGGTCTACGGCTTCATCAAGGGCTTCAGCGGCCTTCTCGTCCCCGAGGTCCCTCACGTTCACCTGAACCCCCTCTTCACCGAGATCCCCGAGTTGGACGCGACCCACGGCGGCACGATCCTGGGCGCCTCCCGGGCCTTCGTCGACGCCGAGGACAAGGAGGCGCTCGACGAGGTAGCCGCTCGGATCCAGCAGCTCGGCATCGACGGGATGATCTGCATCGGCGGCGACGGGACGCTCAACGGCCTGCAGCCGTTGGCGGAGCGCTTTCCGATCATCCTGGCCCCGAAGACCATCGACAACGACCTCGGGCTCAACTATCGCAGCGAACCCGACGAGTGGCTGCGCGAGCCGGGGGGGGACGGCTTCCACTACAAGCGGAGCCCGTCCCGGACCACCTTCGACATCGAGAACATGATCAACTACGTGACCCCGGGGTACGCCACCTCGGTGTTCGTGTCGTCCGAGGGCGTGCGCCGGATCCGCACGACGGCCGAGAGCCATCGCCGCATCGCCATCATCGAGGTGATGGGACGAAACTCGGGCTATATCGCCCTGGGCACCGCTTTCGGGCAGCCCGACCTCATCGTGGTTCCGGAACATCCCCTGAACGTGGCGGTGCTGATGGAGCGCGTGTGGGAACTGTACGAGCTCCAGAAGAACGTCGTCATCGTCTGCGGCGAGGGGATCGTCGACGAAACCGGGGAACAACTCGGCGCGCGCCACCACGCCCACGATCCGGCCGGCAACGTCATCCTCTCGGGCGCCTCGGAAGCGCTGCGGATGTTGCTGGTGGAGAAGTTCGGGGACGAGTACTTCCGCAAGCACCGCAGGGCTGAGTCGGCGAGAGACGCCATCTTCACCCGTAAGGTCGGACACACCCAGCGCGGCGGCCGCCCGATCCTCTTCGATCGCTTCCATGCCGCGATGCTCGGGGGGAAGGCCGTGGACATGCTCCTCGACGGCCACAACAACGCGGTCGCCATCCTCCAATGGAGCATGAGTAGCGGATTCTACGTCGACGCCTACGACAGCAACGCCTTCCGGGATCGCTGGGGGTTCATCCACGCGCGACAGATGCACCCGGCCCTCTACGACCCGGAGTTGATGAAGCCGTCACCGATTGGTGTCCAATACCTCCTGCCGATCTTCACCAACGCGATCGGCGAGGACGACATGGAGTCGGTACGCAGTTCTCTCTTCGACTCCGGGAACCTCACCCAGCCTTATCACTCACTGAACACCGACATCAACAAGCGGATCCGCTACCTGCTCCCTCCCCAGGTGGCGGAGTAGAAGACCACACAGCTCCCACGACTTCACCGGTCATCCGGCGTGCGGCGAAGTCGACGCTCAGGGCGAGGTGGATGTGGGTGGTCCGAGGCTGCGTGTCGTCGAAGAACGAATGGGGATCGGGCGTGGCCACGGTCCGGGGATGATACCGCGCCCTGACCGCGAAAAAGCCGAACCTTCCCGCCATGGCGCGCGTAACCGGAAGTGAGAGTCGGGTGCTTGCCGAGTGGTACCAGTGGAGGATTGAGATGAAACGATACGTGCCGATGGCGTTGGCTCTGGCGGTGGCGCTCGTTCCCGCCCCCGGCGTCAAAGCGGAGGGGAAAACCGCATGGATTCACGTTCGTGTCGAGGAGCCAGGGAAGGAGTCGAAGGTCAGCGTGAACATCCCGCTTCCCGTGGCCGAGGCGGCGCTGGCTCTGGCGCCCGAAACCGTCGCGTCGGGCGGGTGCATTCATCTTGGCTCGAAGGGAAGAAAGCTCTCCCTGGTCGACCTCCGGCGGGCCTGGAAGGAGCTTCGGGCGACCGGAGACGCCGAGATCGTGTCGGTGGAGGACAGGGACCAAACGGTCAAGATCGACCGGCTCGGGGACAAGGTCCGGATTCACGTCGAGGGACGGGCCAAGGCCGAATCGATCAACGTCGAAATTCCCACCACCGCCGTCGACGCCCTCCTTTCCGGAGAGGGCGAGACCTTCAATCTCCGCGGCGCTCTTGCGGAGATCCGCAACCTTCGCGGCGACATCGTTCGCGTCGATGACCGCGACAGCAAGGTTCGCATCTGGATCGACGAGGGGATCTGACATGTTGCTCAAGATCGGAATGGTTCTGGCGGCGATACCCCTTTCGGTGATGGCCCTCGTGGCCGCAACGGGCGTCGTGGTCGTGGATGTGCAGGAGAAGGGCCCTGGTGGGCATCACCTTATCGTTCCGGTGCCGCTGGTGCTGGCGCAGGCGGCGGCCGGCTTCGTCCCCGAGGAGAAGACGCACGTGGACCTGGGTGAGGCGCAGCGGTACTTGCCCGTCGCCGAAGAGATGGTGAGGGCGCTCGGGGAGTGCCCGGACGGCGAGCTGGTGCGCGTTGAGGAGCGCGATCAGAAGGTCCGAATCGCCAAGGTGGGCACGACCCTCGTCATCCACGTGACCGAGGAGACCAAGGGAGAGGACGTCTCGGTGACGGTTCCCCTGTCGATGGCTTCGACGGTCCTGCGGGAGGCGCGTCGCGGCTCGCTGAACGCAGCGACACTCGTTTCGACGCTCCGTGGCGCTCGCCTCACGACCTTGGCCGACGTTCGGAACGGAGATCAGCACGTCCGAGTGACGGTCTGGTAACGCCTCCGATCAACGGCTTGGACAAGTCGCTATCGTTCAAGACGTTGTAGGAACTACGCACGCGACCGCATCGTAGTTTCCGTCATTGGGGACGCCGGGGGCGCGCTCCCCAGGAGGAAATCTCATGATCACGATGCGGACGGGAAGGCTCGCTGCGGCGCTGGCGCTGTGCGCGGGCGTCGCCATGGCCGGACCGAAGCAGTCGATGCGTCTCGACGTCAGTGCGCCGGCCACCCTCGCCGGCAAGACGATCCCCGCCGGTTCATACAAGCTCGCGTGGCACGGAGACGGAGACGCCGTCAAGGTGACCGTCGCCCGCGGAAAGACCGTGGTGGCCGAGACCGAAGGGAAGTTCGTGGATGGCGGCTCCAAGGCCGCGTCGGACGCCCTCGTCTGGCAGAAGCAGGGCGCCGACTCCATCCTGACGAGGATCATTTTCGGGGGCTCGACCCGCGTTCTGGTGCTGGCGGGATCGTAAGGCTGCCGTTCATGCGGTCGCCGGCCGGGGCAGGATCTGGCTCCGGCCGGCCCCGGGCCGCGATCAGAACGGGCAGCGGCCGAACTTGTCCTCGCAGATGAGGTTGTTGCAGGACAGGTCCGACTGGCACGGCAAGGAGGGCGGGTTGCAGGCTGCGGCGTAGGGCGCACCCGCAGATGTGCTGCCGCATGAGGCTCCGCTCGCGATGTTCGTGTTGCACTGACAGTCGCCGGGGCCTGCCGTGACACAGGAGCGGATCGAGCATGTCTGCGTGTTGGACGAAATCGCCTTCGAGTCCTTGAGAGCGGCGTTCAATCCGATGAAGGCCCCCGCACCCACGATGTTGGCGGCGACGACTCCGCCGACGCCCTTCCAGACAGACGCCTTCGGGGCCTCGGCTTTCGCCCCTGCGGCCGCGGGGCTTGCCGTACCAGGCACAGGGGATGGCGTGGGCGAGGGCGACGACGCGCTGATGCCTGGGCCGAGGTCCACCTCGCCGCTGAAGTGGGACGAGAAGGCCATCCCTTTCAAGTGGCCGTCGCGCAACGTCAAGTGCCACTCGTTCCCGGCCGCGTCGGAAAACATCAAGCTGTTGCCCGACAGACGAACCTCTTCGATCCTGTAGCGTGCCTTGAAAGCGGGGCATGTCGCTCCGGCGGCCGGAAGGTCCAGGGAGAGGTATCCTCCCGTGGGTGCGGACTCGGGCTCCAGCGTCAGCGATACCGAAGCGGGCTCTGCTGGTCCGCTGTACTCGCACGCGCTGGCGCCGGCGTCGGACGTGAAGCGGCCGCCCCCCGACCACGCGCCAGAGAAGGGATTCACGTCAGGCCGCTGTGGGCTCGCGTTCGCCGTCGCGGCGGCAAGCGCGAGAGCTAGTCCTGGATGGATGGCGCGCATGCTGACGCACTGACGATACACCAAGAAGCGCTTCTCGAGGTTCGCTAGCACCCTGGGCGGAGGTGGCTCATGGGAGACACGACCGCATACCCTCATCGACGGATTTGACCCGGCTACTCGTAGTGCTTGGTCGTCTCCCATGCCGCGCCCCAGGGTACCCGCAGCCCGCGCGCCACCTCGATTCTCGCGTCATTTCGCCAGCTCATGCAGTAGTCGCAGTGGTGGGTTCGGATGAGTGCGTGCTCGGCGAACGCGGTGTCCAGGTCTCGCGGGTTCGCATCCACGGCGATGAGGACCTGAGGACCGGGCCGCTCCTTCGACCACATCCAGTAGGTGTTCTGGGGGCAGATCACGCGAGGAGGAAGGCCGCGGGAGGGGCCCAGAAGCTCGAGGGCTCCGGCCTGGCCGTAGCTTGGGGCGTAGAAGACGACCTTGGCCTGATCCTCCGGTGGCAGCGTGCGGTAGACGGCGGCCACATCGTCGACGAACTCTTCCCAGCCGGTTCGGTCGGCCAGCCACTGCGGAATCGGTGACGTCTTCCCGCGTTCGATTCTCGGGAGATAGTGGATCGTCTGCGCGTAGGCGGCCACCGTCCGGGGCTGGAAAAGGGGGAGGCTCAGGGGAAGAATCGGGCCAGCTCCGAGGAGGATCATCGCCACCAACGCGGCTCGACCCCAGCGCCGCCCGCTGGCCGCCGTCAAGGCCTCGAGAGCCACGCCGCCGGCCGCAAAGACGACAGGGTAGAAGGCGCCGATACGATCGGGACGGCTCGAGTGCGACGCGAGGAGAATGGCAAAGAGAACCAGGAACGCAATTCCCAGGGGGCGGTACGGCGCGGCGCGACGAGCGAAGAGAAGGTAGCCGGTGCCCGAGAGCCAGACGGGAAACGTTGCGGGGCCAAGGAAGAGGATCTGGTCCATCACGGCCTTGAATGGAGGCGTGGGAATGTTCTTGAAGGCTTGGGCGTTACGGTAGAACTCCACCGAAGGCCAGCCGTGAGCCTGCTGCCACAGGAGGTTCGGAAGCAGCATAAGGGCGGCGAGCAGCGCCCCCAGCCAAGGCCATGGTGTAGCGAGACTCCCACGCGCTCGCGTGGCCACGATGCCGGCCGCCACGGCCACGGCCAGGAGGATCGTCGTGTGCTTGTTCTCCAAGCCGAGGCCGAGGAGAAGGCCGACAACGAGCCAGAGCCTTGGCGCGTCGCCATCGAGGATCCGCAACAGAACGAGGGCCACGAGCGGCCAGAGGAGAAGCTCGAAGGCGTTCATCGAGTAGAACGTCCCCAGCACGAGGAAGACCGGGCCGGTGGCGGTCGCCAGCGCCGCGAGGGCCTGGGCGTATGCGCCTCCTCCGAGCCGTCGTGCAAGGAGCCCGGCGACGAGAACGGTGCCCGCGGTCGCGAGGGCAGGTGGCAGGCGCAACGCGAGGACCGACTCCCCAAGAACGGTGCGCGTGGCGCTGAGGAGCAGAATCGAGAGCGGAGGGTGGTCGACGTAGCCCCAGGCGAGTCTCTTGGCGCACGCGATGTAGTAGAGCTCGTCGATGAAGAGGCCGTACGGACCGAAGAAAGTCCCGGCGAGGGTGACGAAGAACGCTGTCGCCGTGATGCCGTAGAGGAGAATATTGGCGCGCGAGGAGGTCATGCCGCTCCTTGCCCCGCGCGTCGATAGCGAAGCCAGGTGGCAACCGCGCCCGGGGCGCCCCCGGCCTGCTCGCTGATCGGCCGAAGAACCAACGGCTGCTCTCCCGCGAACCCGCCATGGGAGTACGACGCCGCGAGCCGTCGTGACGGATCTGCGAAGCGCTGCGGAGAGGGGCCAAGCGCCGGAACCGCGAGGGGCGCGTGGAGCGTCACCGTGCTTTCGCCGACCCAGGGCTCGCTGAAGAACAGGGGCTCGAGAGCGTCGTCGACCGCGTACAACCAGGGGCCGAGGAAGAGAAGGGCGTCACCGTCGGGCGGGGTTTCGAGAGTCTGGCGATCCCGAGTCTCAAAGAGCAGACGGTGATCGAGGACCATCTCGACACGGCTCCCTTGGGCGAACGAGCGGCGGACGGTCAGGGTGTCGCCGTCCGCCAGGGGCTCCGGAACGCCGTCCACGAGCAGGGTCGCGGCCTTGGCCCACGGCGGTCGGCGAAGAGACACCGCACGAGGGCCGCCCGCGCTGCGTCGTACCTCGACGGACAGACGGCTCCGCACCGGAGAATCGGCTCGGTACCGGACGGCGCAGTCGAAACCGTCTCCCGTCCAGTCCGCATCCTGGAACAGGTTCACCTGAAGCCCGCCCTCGGTCGGCGCTGCCATCGCGTCCAAGACGTCGCGAAAGGCGCGATGGCCGTGCATCGTGCAGCACCACCACGCGCGCCCGACGCTCTCGGTGGGTTTGATGCCGTTCCGAACGAAGACGTGGTGGCCGAAGTCGCCCGTGGAGAACTGGTTGAAGTAGAAATGATTCAGGAGACAACGCTCTGCGCGGTCCAGGTACTCCGTTCGGCCGGTAGCCTTCCAGAGCTGGAGGCTGAGGCGCAGCATGTCCGCGACGGCGCACCCCTCGTCGCGCGGGTCATGGCCGCTGGCGGCAACGAGGCTGCGCCTCTGGTCCTCGCTCACGGACGGGTCTTCCCACCCGAAATACTCGAGGGCCCCCCCGAGGTAGGGAAGGTCCGGCGACGCGACGTAGTCCCGGTAGAGGGCCTCGACCCGTTCGAGGAGATCGCCGTCACCCGCGGCTTCGGAGAGAGTGACCATGCCACGGAGGGTCGTGAGATAGCCGTGAGCGTGCTGAATGCCGCGCGGCCCGAGCATGGGGACGATCTCGCGGGCGGCGGCGAGGTAGTCCGCCCTGGCCGCGGTTCGCGCGAGAAGGGCCAAGGGCTCGACGAGCTGGGTGAAGCAGATGATGCCAAAGGCTCCTTGTCCCTCCAGGCGCTGCGCCACCGCCGATTCGGCGCACTGCTTGCGCACCCCCACGAGAAAGTCGGCGAGACGAACGGCGGCTCGGAGGACGTCGTCACCGCCGTGGGTCGCGTGGAACTGAGTCAGGCCAAGGAGAAGGCGACCGTTCCCCCAGAGAAGCGCCATGTGCGGCGCGCCGATGGCGTCGGCGGTGTACGTCAGCGAGGCGTCGCCGAAGCGCCCGTCAGGGCGTTGGTGGCGAAGGATCTCCGCGACGAGACCGGGCAAGTCGAAGGGTCCCTCCGGAGGCAGCAGGGACAGGGCTTCGACGTAGCGCCCCGAGAGGTCGCCGCTGAACTCGGTGAAGCGCCGCTGACGGTCGAGGGTCACGTCGGCGAGTATGAAATCACGGGTATAACGCGGGAGGCCGCCCCCCGTGAGGCGGTCCGCGGTCAGCCGGATGCGCTCACCCAGCTCACCGGCCGGTGCCAAGCCGGGGGGATGGGGGCCGGACGCCTTCGCGAGGGCCGGCGGGAACTGCCAGGCCGCCGCGGCGCCGGCGAGACTCTGGTTGAACTGTCGTCGTGACACCATGGACTCCCTCCCAGGAGACAATCAGGACGTGACCGACTTCCCGCGACGCACGCCGCTCTGGCGGTTTCTCATTCTGCTCCCGTTACCCTATCTTCCGTTGCTCGGGTTCGCAGCCGGCGGCGCCCCGTGGTCGGCGAACGCTCCCAGCGGGCGCCCGCAGCCGGACGTCGCCGTTGTCCTCGCCGTTGTGGCCACGGCTCTTGGCCTGCTGTTCGTGGGCCTCACGTGGGCGCGGAGCCGAGCCCTCCGGGTCGCCGGATACCTGGGCTACGCCCTCGCGCTGACGCTGGCCTTCGGCGTGGGCGGAGTCCTGGCGCTCATGAATCACATCGGGGGCCTTCACGGAGAAGCGACCGGGCCTCTCTGGGCGACCATCGTCCTGGGCACGGGGGCCGTCCTCTCGATTCTTGCTCTCGTGCCGCTGGCGGCGTTGATCGTCGCCGACTGGAGTCAACCGCGTGGCCAATAGCCGTCACCGGAGCGACATCTCGGCGGCGAAGAGGCTACCGTCGATCCGCGGCTTCCAGAGGACACGATCGGAGACTCCGTAGAGATTCTGCGGAAGATAGAGCGGCACCAAGGGCGCGTCATCGTTGAGGAGACGCATCAGCGTGTCGGACGCCTGTCGACGCTTGGCGCCGTCGAAGACGCGGTCGTGATCGTCGATCAAGCGATCGACGACGGGGTTGGAGTAACCGGGGTTGAATGTGCCATAGCCCAAGCCGGGGCTCCGGGTGAAGAGGCAGTCACGAAGAAACGTCCAAGCGTCTCCGTCATCGAACTGCCAGGCGGCAAGGTAGAACGGCAGGTGGCCCTTCATGGCCTCCAACATCTGGGACCAATCGAGGGTCTCGACGTCTACCGTGATCCCGATCCGCCCGAGCATCTCGCGGAGAGCGGCGCTCACCACCGACAAGGAGACCTGCGGCCTATGGGTGAGGGTGACGTGGAGGCCCGCGGCATGGCCGGTTTGCGCCATCAAATGACGTCCCCCTTCGGGATCGAAGGGCAGCGGAGGCAGGTCCGCCACGTATCCGACGACACTGTCATGGACGAGTTGGTTCAAGGGAGCCACGAATCCGCCGAGGCGCCGGCTCAGTTCCTCGCGGTCGATGGCGCGGGAGATGGCTTGACGGACGCGGCGATCGGCGAAAGCGTTGGGCGACTGTCGGGGGCCAGGCCGGCAATCGAACCAGAGGTAGTAGGCGGCGAGGCCGGCGCGGGTGACCAGTCGAGCGTGGGGGAACGCGCGCACCGAAGCCGCGGCGGACTCGGGAATCCAGCGCAGGACGTCGATGCCCCCCGTGCGGAGCATGTCGATCCCCTTCTGGGTGTCTTCGACGGGAAGAAAGTGAACGTGCCGGACCGGCGGCGCGCCGCGCCAGTAGTCGCTGAACGCCTCGACGTCCAGGGAGATGTCCTTGTGCCACGCGACGAAGCGGTAGGGACCCGTCCCCGCGGGATGGGTCAAGAGGCCGGTGTAGCCCGCGGGTGTAATCAGGACGTTGGCGATGCGGTTGAGCAGGAGGGGATCCGGCCGGGTGACGCGGATGCGGACCGTGTGGTCGTCGAGCGCCTCCATCCGGTCGATTGTGGACAGATACCCCTTCACGCTGGAGGTGGCCTCGCTCCGCGATCGCTCGATGCTGAAGAGCACGTCGGCCGCGGTCAGGAGGCGCCCGTCGTGAAATCGGACGTCGCGTCGAATCTCGAAGATCCACGTGTGTTCGTCGGGTGTGTTCCACGAGACCGCCAGGGCCGGTGTCAACGCCATGTCTCTGTCGAACGTGACGAGGCTCTCGTAGATATTTCCAAGAACCGACCACGTGGCCACTTCGGTGTACGTGGCCGGGTCGAGAGAGGGGATCTCGGACTCGTGGCCCACGCGGAGGACGCTCGCGTCGCCGGGGCGCGTGCCCATGGCCCCGCGGTGGCACGCGAGGGCGCAGAGGGCCGAGGTCCCCAAGGCGAGCAGAAGCGCCACCAGCGTCCTGAAGCGACCCAACCCTACACGGCCCCGCCGTGCGGGCGGGACCTTGGGGGTGACGGGGCGAAGCCCTTGCGTCATGGCGTGATCCTATAGGATTCTGCTCCCCGGTGACGACGCCAGGCCGGCACAGGATTCTCGCTGTCTCCGGAAGCCTTCGGGCGCGGTCATCGAATGCCGCGATCCTCCGCGCCGCGGCTGACGTGGCTCCGGGAACCATGGAGTTCACGCTCTACACGGGCCTGTCGCACCTGCCGCACTTCAACCCCGATCTCGACGACGAAGAGCATCCCTTGGCTCCTGTCAAAGAGCTCCGGGCTTTGCTCACCCAAGCTGACGGCATCGTGATCTCCAGTCCCGAGTACGCCCATGGCGTGCCGGGCTCGTTGAAGAATGCCCTCGACTGGATCGTGTCGAGTGGCGAGTTGCGCGGTAAGCCCGTCCTCCTCATCAACGCGTCGCCCGGTGGTGGTGACAGGGCCCAGGCGTCGCTCATCGAGACGCTTCAGGTGATGGAGGCGCGGGTTCTGGTCGAAGGGGTCGTGCGCGTGGCGTCGATCCGCAGCAAATTGGACGGGGCCGGCAATGTGACCGATGCCGAGACGGTGAAGGCGCTCGAGGCAGGCCTGGCCGCGCTGGCCTCGGCGATTCACACTCCCTGACCTTGAGTCTCCCGGGAAGAGAAGGAGGGTGATGTGCAAGGCGTGACGCTGCTCGGCCTGCCCACCGATTCGAACTCGTCTTACCTGCGGGGCGCGGCCGAGGGTCCCGGAGCCATTCGAAAGGCTCTTCGTTCCGGAGCGAGTAACTTGACGGCTGAGAACGGCGTCGACATCGGTGCCTACGGGATTCTGGTCGACGCCGGGGACCTCGAGTTGACCGAGACCCCGGCCGACGTCGGCCGCATCACGTCCGCGATCAGCCGTGAGCGGGAGCGCGGCCATCGCGTCCCCTCGCTGGGCGGCGACCACTCGGTGACGTTCCCGACGAGCCGGGACGTGGGGGACGTCACGGCCACGGTCGCCGCAAAGCTGGTCAAGGAGCTGGCGGGGCGAATGGCAGAGGAAGACTAGGCCAACGGTCAGCGCGACAACACGACCCGACGGAGTCGACGGACGGCATCGGGTATCTCAGCAACCGAAGCGCCTCCGTACCCCAGGACCAACCCGGGGCGGGCCACCTTGCCCCAATAGCAGGCCGAGAGCGGCATCGCCCAGAGTCCCTCTACGGCGGCCCGCTGTGGGAGGAACACGCGGCTACGATGAACGGCCGGCTGATCGACCACACCGACCCGGCCCACCGCTCGCGTCTGCGTTGGCACGATCAAGGAGGCGGCGACGGAGCGTCGCGGGCGGTCTTCGGAGCGAAGTAGTCGTTTACGCCGTCGTAGGCGACATAGCGCTCCACACGCTCGTACCCGTGGGCGGCAAAGTACGCCAGGATCTTTACACGGCCCGCGTGGAACCATTCCACGCAGACCAGTTGCGGCTTGAAGCGGTCGATGTCGAACCCGGCAAGAGCCAGAAGCTCGGCTCCTTCGATGTCGAGCGACATGAAGTCGATCCGCGCGACATGGTTCTCGTCGAGGAGCCTTGTGAGCGTGATCGTGGGGACCAGGATCTGCTTGTACGGGATCCTATGGCCGGAAGACGTCTTCTTGGGGGGCGCGATGGAGGAGAGGCCCGAGAGGTCGGCGCGATCGGGACGAAAGAACTTCTCGGCGGGACCCACGTGGTCCGTCACGAGGTAGTTGAAGAAGCGGCTGTGCGGCCGCTGGTGCTCCCAGGCTCGCGCGTATTGGGGGAGCGCGTCGATGGCAATGCCGGACCATTCGAGCTCGCTCTCGAGGAAATACGTGTTGTTGTCCATTTTGGGCCAGGCGCAGCCGACGTCCAGAAAGACCCCTTCACGCCGGTCCTGAAAGAAGTCCCGGATGATCACCTCTTCGTCGTGTTGCGAATAGTGTTTCTTCTTCTTGCCGAGGATATCCCGGCGCGGCGGGGGGGTCTCTTGCGCCTTCGCGACCGGAGGAGGCGGGGTCTTCTGTGGCGCAGGAGCGCAGCTGCTGAGCTGGAGCGCGGCGCAAAAGGCCAGGAAAGGCCTCCCGTGCGGCATCCGAACGGCACGAGCGTGGATCATCTGCGAGAGGATAGACGGGTACGTGACTCGCGTCCACGAGGGCCGCGACACAGGCTTGCGCAGGACGGTGCACTTGAGAGATCGTGACGCCCGTGTCCACCCAACCCGAGTCCACCCTCGCAGTGCCTGTCCCCGTGACCGGCGCCCAACCGACGACAGTCGCCGCGGACTGGCTCCTGCTGGTGGTCCCGGGCCTCATCTGGGGCGCGTCGTTTCTTTTCATCGCCGAAGGCCTGAGGTCGATCGGCCCCAATGGCCTGACCTTCGTGCGGATCCTGGTTGGGTTCGCAACGCTGGCCTTGGTGCCCCGCGCTCGCCGGCCCATCCTCAAGGCCGACTGGCCCAGTGTGATCTTACTGGCCGTTCTCTGGTTCGCCTTCCCGCTCAGCATGTTCCCGTACGCCGAACAGCGTGTCTCGTCGGCGCTCACCGGCATGCTGAACGGCGCAAACCCCCTGTTCGCGGCGATGGTGGCAGCGTTCCTCGCGCGGCGCGCACCGTCGCGAGGCGTGGCGGCCGGACTCGCTGTCGGATTGACCGGAGCCGTCCTCGTCGCATGGCCCACGGTGGGCGAGGGGCGCAGCAGCATCGACGGTGTGCTGCTCATCGTGGCGGCGTTGGTGTCGTACGGCTTCGCAATCAACCTCGCTCGACCCCTCCAGCAGCGGAACGGTGCGCTCCCCGTCATCTGGCGCGCCCAGGCCGTCTCACTGGCGCTGACGGCGCCGCTCGGCATTCCTGAGCTCCTAACGGCGCGCTGGAGCCTCGGGCCACTTCTATCGCTCCTGGCCCTCGGCGCGCTTGGGACGGCCGTGGCGCAGGTACTTGTTACCGTCGCAGCGGGTCGCCTGGGGGCGACGCGTGCGTCAGCGACCACGTTCTTGATTCCGCCGGTGGCGCTCGTGCTCGGCGTCGTGGTCCGCAGCGAGCGGGTCGCGTTGGTCTCCGTCATGGGAGGAGCAGTGTGCGTGGCCGGGGCCTGGCTCATCCGCCGCGCACAGTCGGAGCATCGGAAGAGATAAGATATATAGACTCTGGCCATCATCCGCCGCCGCATCCGCGCCGGTCCCGCTCAGTGGCCCCTGGTGACCGCCGACACCGCGGGCAACGCGCTCGTAATCTGGGCCGAAGACGAGGGCGCGACGACGCGTGTCTGGTCGAATCGGTTCGAGATTGACTCTCCCTGAGAGCGGGTTCTGGCCGCCAAGACCGCGCTAAGTTTGCCCTGCGCGTCCGGTTCGAGAGGCTTGGGGCTCACCCCCGGCGGCGCGACTTCCTCCGGATGAATTGCTGAAGCACGTCGTCCAGATCGGGCTTGCTGGTCTCGGCGAGGGAGTACTGGACGCGAACCGAAGGCTTGTTGATGGACACGACCCTCCGCAGGTCGATCGGTGTGCCGATGACGACCGTATCGCATGGGACCTGATTGATGGTTTCCTGAAGGTCCCGGATTTGCTTCGGACCGTAGCCCATTGCCGGCAGAAGGATGCCGGTGTTGGGGTATTTCCGGAACGTCTCGGCGATGCTCCCCACGGCGTACGGCCGCGGATCGACGAGCTCCTTTGCGCCGAATTGCTTCGCGGCGATCGTGCCGGCACCGTACCGCATGTTCCCGTGGGTGAGTGTCGGCCCATCCTCCACAACCAACACTCTCTTCCCACGGATGAGTGAGGGGTCATCAACCACGATCGGGGAGGCCGCCTCGATGATCGTCGCCCGGGGATTGATGCTCCGGACATTCCGTGTGACCAGGTCGATGTTCTCTCTCGTTGCCGAATCCACCTTGTTGACGATGACCACGTCTGCCAGGCGGACATTCGTCTCACCAGGGTAGTACGTCAGTTCATCCCCTGGCCGATGGGGGTCGACGACCGTGATCGTCAGATCGGGTTCGTAGAACGACATGTCGTTGTTGCCGCCATCCCAGACGACAACATCAGCTTCCTTCTCCGCCTGCCGGAGGATGGCCTCGTAGTCGACGCCCGCGTAGATGATCGTGCCTTCGACGATGTGCGGCTCGTACTCCTCCATTTCCTCCACGGTGCACTTGAACCGTTTCATATCCTCGATGGATGCGTACCGCTGCACCTTTTGCGCCACAAGATCGCCATACGGCATGGGGTGCCGCACCGCGACCACGCGCAGTCCGCGGCTCCGGAGATATCCGCACACCTTCCGCGACGTCTGGCTCTTCCCGGACCCGGTGCGCACCGCGACGACCGCGATGACCGGCTTCTTCGACTTCAACATCGTGCGACGCCGCCCGAGCACCTTGAAATCCGCCCCGTGCGCCATGACGAGCGACGCTTTCGCCATGACATAGTCGAACGACACGTCGGAGTAGGAAAAGACCACCTCGTCGATCTTCAGCTTCTCGATGAGTTTCGGGAGATCCGCTTCCGGGTAGATAGGGACTCCCTTCGGGTAGCGCTTCCCTGCAAGCTGGGCCGGGTACTTGCGGCCATCGATGTTTGGAATCTGCGTCGCGGTAAATGCGACGACCTGATACTTCGGGTTGTTGCGAAAGACCGTGTTGAAGTTGTGGAAATCTCTTCCCGCCGCACCCATGATCAGTACACGTATGGTCGCCATACAGCGTTCTCCTTGGTGATGGCTCAGCGCCTGAGCCGCGTCCCTCCGTGTCCGCCTACCGCATCCCCGAGATGCTCGTGGTTCGTGATGAGTGCTTCGTTTCCGCCGCGTTCAAGGAAGACGATCGCAGCGCTGATCTTCGGGCCCATGCTCCCGGACGGGAACTGGCCGTCCGCAAGGTACCGCTGGGCGTCGGCCACGGTCAGCTCGGACAGGGGGCGCTCAGTCGGCTTGCCGTAGTCGAGACAGACCTTCTCCACATCCGTCGCAATCGCGAAGACGTCGGCGCCGAGCTGGCTTGCGAGGATTGCGGACGTGTGGTCCTTGTCGATGACCGCTTCAACCCCTTTCGAAAGATCGTGATCATTGAAGACGGGCACGCCACCACCCCCTCCGGCAATAACCACGAGGCCGCGCTCGACGCATGCCCGGATCGCCTCGAGTTCTATGATCTCCTTCGGCTCGGGCGAGGGCACAACGCGCCGGTAGCCCCGGGAGGAATCCTCGACGATCGTCCACTTGAACAGATCGCGGTGGCGCTCAGCGACCGCCCGGGTATAGAACGGACCGATCGGCTTCGTCGGGTGGGTGAACGCAGGATCCTTGCTGTCCACAAGTACCTGGGTGACAAGGGAAACAACGGGAGTCTCCAAACCCGCCTGCTGGAGCATCTGCCACATGGCGTACTGCAGCACGTATCCGATCTCTCCCTGCGTTGCTGCAACGCAGACATCGAGCGGCAGCCGGTAGGATTCGGGGGCGGCATACTCCGAGCGGGTCAGCATGGCGCCCACCTGCGGGCCATTCCCGTGCGTGAGCACGACACGGTACCCTGCCTTAATCAGTCGGACAACTGCCGCGGCTGTGTCGACGGCGTTCTCAAACTGCTCCTGGGCCGTTCCTTTCTGACCGGCCCGGATCAGGGCGTTGCCGCCGACCGCTACCAGCACCAGCTTGGACATCACGTCGAGGGCGCGCGCTCCGAGGGCTCGACGGGGTGGCGAGCCTGGATCCACGCCGTGGTCCCCCCCACGACGTTGAAGAGTCGCGGGAAGCCGCGGCGGGCGAGAAGGCTCACGCCCGCGCTCGAGCGGTAGCCACCGGCGCAGATCACGGCGGTGGGCCGCGAGGCGTCGAGCCCGCCCGCCTCTCGTTCGAGGCGGTCGAGGGGGAGGTTGCGTGCCCCCGCCACGTGACCCGTCGCGTGCTCGGTCGGGCGTCTCACGTCGAGGACCACGAGGTCCCGCCCTTCCTGGAGGCGGGCCGCAAGCTCATCGACCGTGATCTGGGGAACCGTCGCCACCGGGCGCGCCGAGGCCGCCCATGCCGCAAGGCCGCCCTCCAGATAGCCGGCCACGTCCGCAAGGCCGACCCGGGCCAGGCGCACGGCCGCCTCGCTGACGCCGGCCTCGTCGTCGGCCACGATCACGAGGGGACGCTCCGCAGGGAGGAGTGTCCCCGCCCACGGCGCGAACTGTCCCGACAGGGCGATGTTGACCGAGCCCGGCACGTGCCCAGTGGCGAAAGCGCCGGAGGCTCGGATGTCGAGAACCACCGCGCCCTCTCTCGCGAGCGCGTCCACCCGGTCAGGGTTGAGCGCGCGGGGGCGCGGCTGGTCGGCGAGTGCGGGGGCGCCGTCGCGGTTCAGCTCCACGTCCCGGGGAAAGTAGGCGGGGACCTCGGGGAGGTCGGTGGTCATGAGGCGAACGAACGCCTCCTTGGGCA
The DNA here is from genome assembly GCA_041493035.1 of Vicinamibacteria bacterium. Classification (GTDB taxonomy): domain Bacteria; phylum Acidobacteriota; class Vicinamibacteria; order Fen-336; family Fen-336; genus JBGPYB01. The sequence continues at coordinate 19,263 of JBGPYB010000057.1, forward strand.
TCGGCTGGAGCGCGTAGTTGAAGCGGCGCTGCTCGCCGATGCTGGAAGAGGTCTCTTTGGAGATGTTTCGGCCACAGAGCGAGCCTGCTCCGTGCGCGGGATAGACCTCGACCGTGTCGGGGAGCCGCAGGAGCTTGCCGTGGAGCGAGTCGTAGAGCATACCCGCCATGGCCTCGGCGCTCCACCCCTTCGCCCCCAGCAGGTCGGGCCGGCCCACGTCGCCGATGAAGAGGGTGTCACCCGTCAGCACCATCCGCGGGTCGGGTGAGACGGCTTGGTCAACCACGAGAATCGAGATGCTCTCCGGCGTGTGCCCCGGCGTCTCGAGGAAGCGCAGGACGACCTGCCCCAGCCGCAGCTCGTCCCCCTCCTTCACGGCGCGATGGGGGAAGGCGGCGCCGGCTTTGGCTCCGAAGACGATCTCGGCTCCGGTGCGCTCCGCCATCTCCCCATGGCCGCTCACGAAATCGGCGTGGAGGTGGGTTTCGATGACGTAGCGGATACGGAGGCCCTGCACTCGAGCCTCCTCGAGGTATTGCTCCACATCCCGCTGGGGATCGACGACCGCCGCTTCGCCCTCGGAGCCGATGAGGTATGAAGCGTGGGCGAGGCATCCCAGGTAGAACTGTTTGAAGTGCACGGCCACGGCCTCCGTAGCTGGATCGTACCGCGGTCTTGGGCAGGCCGCGTACCAACGGCCATAGAATGGCCACCGGTTCCTGGAGCAAGGAGGCGTCTCATGAGGCGGCTCGCGGCCGTGTCCCTGGCACTTCTCGGCGTCGGCGGCGCAGCCGCGGCCGAGGCCGGCCGACCGGATCCTGGCGGGCGGGCGGATCTGGACCGCCGATGACGCCAAGCCCTGGGCCGAGGCGGTGGCGATCCGGAGCGACCGCATCGTCTACGTTGGCGATGCCGCGGGAGCCGCCGCGCTGCGCGGGCCGAACACCGAGGTCGTCGAATTCGCGGGCCGGCTGGTGACCCCTGGCTTCAACGACTCGCACATCCACCTCGTGGAGGGTGCTTTGTCCCTGGACGAGGTCGATCTCAGCGAAGACCAGAGCCTGGAGGCCGTGCAGGCGCGCATCGCGGCCTTTGCCACCGCGGATCCGCGATCGCCCTGGGTGCGCGGCCATGGATGGCTCTACGGATCGTTCCCGGGTGGCCTGCCCACGAAGGCGCAGCTCGACGCCGTGCTGGCCGACCGTCCCGCCTACATGGAGTGCTACGACGCCCACAGTGGCTGGGGCAACTCGAAGGCCCGTGCCCTCGTGAAGGCGAAGATTCCCGAGCCGGACCAGGAGGCGCGCTATCGCCTGCTCCTGCGCGCCCTGCGACAGCTCAACGCGCAAGGCATCACGTCCGTGCAGGACGCCCGCACCGACAGCGCGACCCTGCAGAGCGACCTGCCGCTCCTCGAGCGCGCGATCCGCGAGGGCAAGCTCACGGGTGCGCGTCACCGCGGCCGTGCAGATGAAAGACGGCGACCGTGGTCACGTCCGACGTCTTCCGCGGTCTCTATTGCGCCACGACCCGCAAGACGCGCAAAGGCACGCCAGCGGGGGCGTGGCTGCCCGAGCTGAAGGTGAGCCTCGACAGCGCGCTGCGCCACTACACGATCGACGCGGCCTACGCTTCGTTCGAAGAAGAGGGGAAAGGCTCGATCAGCGTCGGCAAGCGCGCCGACCTTGTCGTGCTCTCGGAGGATCTCTTCAAGACTCCACCCGAGACGATCCTGAAGACCAGGGTCCTGCTCACGCTGTTGGGCGGGAAGCCCGTCTACCGTTCCGCGGGATTCTGAACGGGGCGCACATCGAAGGCGCGCGTGCGACGGTCCAGTCCCGGGCGCCAGTCGAGTCCGTATGGAGCGTCTAGGGGTCCCTGCCCTTCCGGCTCGCTTGACGCCGAGCGGCTCCGCGTCGCATCGTGTAGAAGGTGCGCCATGGTGAGTGAGCCAAGATGAGCGGGCCGGACTTCAAGGACTACTACAAGATCCTCGGTGTGGCGAAGACCGCGACCGAGAAGGAAATCAAGGCCGCCTACCGCAAGCTCGCGCGGAAGCACCACCCTGACGTGAACGCGGGGAACAAGCAGGCCGAGGCGCGCTTCAAGGAGATCAACGAAGCCAACGAGGTCCTGTCGGACCCCGAGAAGCGCAGCCGCTACGACGCGCTGGGGGCGAATTGGGACGCTGTCCGAAGCGCCGGTCGTCCGGGTGCGGGCGGGGGAGCGGGATGGCCTGGGGGATTCCGCGTCGAGACCGAGGGTTTCGACGAACAGAGCTTTGGCGGCTTCTCTGATTTCTTCCGGACTTTCTTTTCGGGGGCCGGTGGGTTCGAGGAAGTCGGCGGCCGGGGGCGTGGGGCGCGGCAGCACAGCGTCGATCACCCCGTCGACATCACCCTGGAAGAGGTCCTTGCCGGAGCCAAGAGAACGCTCCAGATCGGCGGTCACTCTCCCCGACGCGTCGAGGTGAAGATCCCCGCGGGCGTCCGAGAGGGGACTCGCGTCCGCGCGGGGGATGTGGTGCTTCGAGTCCACGTCCTCCCGCACGCCGCCTTCGAGGTCAAGGGTGACGATCTCCAAGCCTCCGTCCGCGTGCCACTGACCACCGCTGTTCTTGGAGGAGAGGTCCACGTGCCGACCCTGGACGGGCCCATCGGGATCAAGGTGCCCGCCGGAACCCCCGCCGGGCGCGTCTTTCGCCTCCGGGGGCACGGCCTGCCGCGTATCGACGATGGCCGCGGTCGCGGCGACCTGCTCGCCACCCTGGCCGTAGATCTCCCCAAGGATCTGTCGAAGCGCGAGAAGGAGCTTTTCGAGGAACTGCGTGGCCTCGGGCGTTGACCCCGCGGGGGGCACTCAGCTATAGTCGGCCCTATTCGAGGAGGGGGAAAGTCAATGACAGGCAAGCTTTTTGCGGGCCTTAGCGTCGCGCTGGGTCTCTTTGCGCTCTCTGGGAGCGCAGAAGCGCAGGGTGCCAAGCGGCCGACGGTGGCAGTGATGGACTTCGACTATGGGACGGTCAACAACTGGTGGGGCCAATACGACATCGGAAAGGGAATGGCCGACCAGGTGGTCGACGCCCTCGTCAACGACGGGACCTTCCGCGTGATCGAGCGCAAGAAACTGGACACCGTCCTGGCCGAACAGGACTTCTCCCACAGTGATCGGGCCGACCCGAGCGCCGCCAAACTCTCCAAGATCGGCAAGGTGCTGGGCGTCAAGTACATCATCGCCGGATCGATCACGAAGTTCGGCGGTGAGGAGAAGAACTACGGCGCGGGCGGCCTGGTGGGCGGCAAGATCGGCGGCCTCGGCCTCAAGAAGGCCAAGACCTACGTCACGCTGACGGCCCGGATGATCGATGCCTCGACAGGAGAGATCCTGGTCTCGGCCAAGGGCGAAGGGCTCTCGACCAAGGGGGGCGGCATCAAGATCGGCGGCGCCGGTGGTGGTGGCGGAGCCGGCTTCTCCATGGGGTCGAGCGACTACAAGGACAGCGCGATCGGCGACGCTCAGGAGCAGGCGACCAAGCTCCTCGTTGCGGCCATCATCGCGAAGAAGGATCGCCTCGAGTAGCCGCGCGGGCAGGCTGCTGTACACTCTCGGGGTCGCCGCCGCTGCGGCGACCCCTTTCTCTTTTTCCGAGGTCCTGTCGCTCCCAATGACCACACCCATACTCACGGTCGCCAACCAGCTCACCATCCTGCGAATGGCCCTGGCGCCCTTCCTCGTCGTGACGGTGCTCTCGCGGGAGTACGCTTGGGCCCTCGTCATCTTCGCCGTTGCGGGCCTCAGCGACCTCCTCGACGGTCTCATCGCCCGCTGGGGCCACCAGAAGACCACCCTCGGGGCCATGCTGGACCCCGTGGCCGATAAGATTCTTCTGAGCTCCGCGTTCGTGGCGCTCACCTGGGGAGCCGGGCTCGTGGCGCGGATCCCGGCCTGGCTCACGGTCATCACGCTGTCGCGTGACGCGATCATCGTCGTGAGCGTCACGGTGATCAACCTGACCGTTGGCCGGCGCATCTTCTACCCGTCGCTTCTGGGAAAGCTCTCGACGGGGACCCAGATCCTGACGGCAGGCGTCGTGCTCCTGCTGAACGCCCTGGGTTCGGACCAACCGGCGACGCTTCACTTGTTCCGGCTGACGTTGGTGTTCACGGTGGCGTCGGCGCTGCACTACGTCTACCTCGCGTCAGTTCATCGGGCAGGAGGCGAAGCACCGTGAGGTCGTATACGGGCGAGGAGGTCCCGTGATGCGCACTCCTCGTGGCTCGGTCGCGTGGCGCCTTCGCTGATCGAGGAGGTCATCGTCGACTGTCCCGCCTGCGGCGAGGCCATGGCCTTGGACGTCGACACCACGGGTGGCGAGGAGCAGAGCTACTTCGAGGACTGCGCCGTCTGCTGCCGGCCCATGGAGGTGTTCGTGCGCTGCCGCCCGGGCGAGGTGCTATCGATCAGCGTGAGCTCGGATTGATCCCGGCGACTAGACCGCGAGCTTCTTTCGGAAGTAGTCGAGAGTCACACTGAGGCCGTGGTCGAGGGGCACCCTGGGCTCCCAGCCCAGGAGGGTCCGAGCCCGTGTGATGTCGGGCTGGCGGACCTTGGGATCGTCGACGGGCAACGGCTTGGAGACGATGCGGCTCTTCGAACCCGTTAGGGCGATGATCGTCTCGGCCAGTTCGCGGATGGTCATCTCCCGGGGGTTGCCGATGTTCACCGGGTCCCGCACGTCGGACGTCATCAGGCGGAAGATCCCATCGATCAGATCCGAAACGTAGCAGAGGCTGCGGGTCTGACTCCCGTCGCCGAAGACCGTCACGTCCTCGTTCTTCAGGGCCTGACTCAGGAAGGCTGGGATGGCGCGGCCGTCTTCCACGCGCATCCGCGGGCCGTAGGTGTTGAAGATGCGGACGATCCGCGTCTCGACGCCGTGAACGCGGTGATACGCCATGGTCATGGCCTCGGCGAAGCGCTTCGCTTCGTCGTAGACCCCGCGCGGCCCCACCGGGTTGACGTTCCCCCAGTAGTCCTCGCGCTGCGGATGCACGAGGGGATCGCCGTAGACCTCGGAGGTGGAGGCGATCAGGAAGCGTGCGCGCTTGGCCTTGGCGAGGCCCAGGGCGTTGTGGGTTCCGAGGCTGCCGACCTTGAGCGTCTGGATCGGAACCCGGAGATAGTCGATGGGAGAGGCGGGGCTCGCGAAGTGGAAGACGAGGTCGACGGGTCCCTCAACGTTGATGAAGTTCGTGACGTCGTGCTTGACGAAGACGAAGTCACGTCCCGTGAAGTGCTGGATGTTCGAGACATCGCCCGTGATGAGGTTGTCCATCCCGATGACGTGGAAGCCCTTGCCGAGGAGGTACTCGGAGAGGTGGGACCCCAGGAACCCCGCTGCGCCAGTCACAAGTGCTCTAGGCATGGATGAATCTCACTCCCAGATCTCTCAGTACGCGTGCTTCTGGCCGAAGCCGCGGAAGAGCGTCAGGATCAGGATCTTGACGTCCAGGAGCAGCGACCAGTTCTCGATGTAGTAGAGATCGTACTCGATGCGCTTCTCGATGGACGTGTTGCCGCGCCAGCCGTTGACCTGGGCCCATCCCGTGATGCCGCTCTTCACTCGATGCCGAAGCATGTACTGCGGGATGCGCTCCTTGAACTGCTGAACGAAGGAGGGCCTCTCCGGTCTCGGCCCTACGAGGCTCATGTCTCCAACCACCACATTGATGAGCTGCGGCAGCTCGTCGAGGTTGTGGCGCCTCAGGAAGGCGCCCGTCGCCGTCCGGCGCGGGTCGTCGCTCGTCGCGAAGACGGGCCCGGTCTCCCTCTCGGCGTCGTCGCGCATGGAACGGAACTTCCACATGAGGAACGGCTTGCCGTCGACGCTCACACGCTCCTGGTGGAAGAAGACGGGCCCGCGCCCTCCCCGGAGCTTGATCAGGATCGCGATCAGCGCGAGGAACGGCGAGAACACGAGCAGCAGGATCGATCCCAGGAGGAAGTCCATCCCGCGCTTCACCATGCTGTTCCAGCCCCGCAGCGGGACTTCGTTCAGGCTGATGATGGGGATGCCGTCCAGGTCCTCGAGGGCAGCCTTGATCGTCGCGTACTGCACCAGGTCGGGGACGACCTTGATGTCGATGCACTCGTTCCCGACGCACTTGATCAGGCGGAGAAGCTTCCCGTGCTGCTCCAAGGGGAGGGCCGCGTAGAGCTGGTCCACCTTGTGAGCCGTGGCCACGTCCATGGCCTGGTCGAGGGTCCCGAGAATCGGCAGGCCTCCGGGCCCCACGCCGAAGCCCGGGTCGTCGATGAACCCCACGACGCGATAGCCCAGCTCGCGGTGGGCCATGATAGTCTCGGCCACGGTTCGTCCCAGCTCTCCGGCCCCTGCCACGAGGACGTTACGGACGTTGTACCCGGCGCGCCAGCGGCGCTCCTGCCAGGAGCGGAGCGCCCACCGCGCGCCGTTGAGCGCCAGGATGTCGAGGACGATGAACAGGGCGAAGACCGCCTGGCTGTATTCCCAGAGCGGCGCCACGTCGGGCTGGTAGAAGTGGTAGACCCGGAGGTAGAGGGTGGCGCCGAGTGTGAGGGCGGAGCCAATGAAGACGCTGAAGACGGTGCCGAACAACTCGTCGATCCGGCTTCGGCCGCGCTTGATCTGGTAGAGGCCGTGGAAGTAAAGCACCACGGGCCAGAGAAGGGCGATGAGCGGCAGGAGCAGCGCGTAACGCGAGAAATCGGGAATTCCCTTGGTGACGGGCAGGAGGTCGCCCAGGACGTAGAAGCGGAGATCGAAGGCCCCCACCCACGCGAGAGCCGTGGCCATGACGTCCACGAGAATGAGGATGGCGACCATACGTCGGGCCTGATGCTTCAGCATGAGGGGGTTTTCTTGTCGGCCAATGCCTTGTCCACGAAGGCCTTGAAGTGCCCATCGAAGTTCGCGCGACAGTCAGCCTCGGCTCGCGTGCGGAGCAATCCGCTATTAAAACGCACGCTCTCCAGGGAGTCAACGGCGGCGCGCAGCGCGGCCGGCGTGGGCTCGTGAAAGAGAAGGCCCGTCTCGCCCGGGATCACCGACTCGGGTCCGCCGCCTTCGGCAAAGGCGATCGCGGGGCGACCGCACGCCATCGCCTCCAGGGGAACCATGCCGAAGTCCTCGATCCCGGGCATGAGGACCGCCCGGCACCCGCGGTAAAGCTCCCGGAGGGTCTCGTCGTCGACCTTGCCGCGGAAGGAGACTTCGGGCGGGGCAAGCGCCTTGAGCCGCCCTTCCTCCGGACCCCAGCCCACGATCCTGAGAGGCCGACCGCTCCCGCGGTACGCGTCGAGGACCAGCTCGAGGCGCTTGTAGGGGACAAGCGCCGAGACGACGAGGTCGTACGTGCCGGGGACATCCGGGCCGGGGGTGAAGAAGTCGGTGTCGATGGGCGGGTGAATCACCTCGGCCTCGCGACCGTAGTGGCGGCGGATCCGCTCGGCGACGTAGCTGCTGTTGGCCGCAAAGCGGGAGAC
>JBGPYB010000048.1:0-28116 GCA_041493035.1 Vicinamibacteria bacterium
CTGCGTCGCGCCCCCTGAACCCCCCGCTCGCTCGCCCCGCCCAGTCCTGCCCTCGCGGGGCTACGCGCGAGTGAATCGCGCTTCGCTCGCAGCCCGTGACATGCCCCCTCTGTGGGGCCCCGCTGCCAGTGCCCAATTCCCTCTTGACAGCCGTCGCACCCACGACCTATGGTGTACCGCGAATGGAGAAGCCCAAGGACTACTACCGGCTACTCGGCGTCCCGCGCTCGGCCACCGTGGCCGCCATCAAGAAGGCGTTTCGCCGCCTCGCCAAGCAGTACCACCCCGATGCCGGACCGGGGTCTGCCCCCGAGGTCTTTTGCGATATTCAGGCCGCCTACGAGACCCTGGCCGATGCCGATCGCCGGCGCCGCTACGACGAGACGCTCGGCCAGCTGGAGCGGGACCATTTTGCGCCCCTCTCCTGGTCCTTCCTAAGGAGCCCTGCGGCTGGAGACCTGCGCCGGCCGGTCCGCCCCGGGAGCCTGAGCGGCGAGATCCTCCTGACCCAGGTCGAGGCGAACGCGGGAGGCGTCCTTCCCCTCGACGTCCCCCTCGAGGCCCTCTGTCCCGTGTGCCAGGGAACGGGGGGATTCGTCTTCGACTGCTCCCGTTGTGGCGGAGACGGCAAGATCGAGAAGCGCTTCCCGGTGCCGGTGCGCGTTCCCGCGGGCGTGCGAGACGGGACCGTCTTCCAGGTCGCGGTCGAAGGCGCCACGGTCCTGTCGATCATCCTCACCGTCCACATCCGCGCGCTCTAGCGTTTGCGCGCTTCGGCGCCGTCGGCCGATAATCATGTTTCCATGAACGAAGACGCGATCCGCAAGATCGCCGCCGACAGCATCGCCCTCAAGCAGCGCTTCTTCGACGAGAACGCGCCCCTCCTCGTAGAGGTGGGAAGGCGGATGACCGAATGCCTGCGGTCGGGGGGGAAGGTCCTGACCTTCGGCAACGGCGGCTCTGCAGCGGACGCTCAACACCTGGCGGGGGAACTGGTGGGCCGCTTCCTCCGCGACCGTCCCGGGCTCCCCGCCCTGGCCCTCACCACCGACCCGTCGGTGATCACCGCCATCGGCAACGACATGGGATACGAAGCCATTTTCCGCCGGCAGGTGGAGGCCCACGGCAAGGCGGGGGACGTGGCCATCGGGATTTCGACTTCGGGGCGCTCGCCGAACGTCGTCGAAGCGTTGCGCCTGGCCCGCTCTCGTGGCCTCCTCACCATCGCCATGACCGGCGGTGGCGGCGGGCGCATGGGCGGCCTCGTCCACTACCTCATCGACGTTCCTCACCACGAGACGGCGCGCATCCAGGAAGTCCATGGGATGGTCGTGCACGTGCTCTGCCAGTTCGTCGAAGAGGCCCTGGCGCAGTGAGGGTGAAGCGGGCGCCGCGGCCGGTTCCACTCGAGCTGACGGGCGTGCGGACGTATCCTCTCGCCTCGCGCAAGAGCAAGGTCCGTCTCAAGGACTTCGCTCGCCCGCATGCCCGGGGAGGGAGCGTGTCCGGTTTCTTGGGTTCGCTCCCGCGCATTCTCGCGGGGGAGACGCTTCGCGCGCTCTCGGCCGACATTCGTCGCGGGCGCGTCCGTCGGAGGCCGCTCCTCTGGGGACTCGGCGCCCACGTCCTCAAGGTCGGCCTTTCCCCCGTCATCATCGATTTGATGGAGAGGGGCTTCGTGACTGGCCTCGCGTTCAACGGAGCCGGCATCGTCCACGACTTCGAGTTGGCAGTGGCGGGACAGACGTCTGAAGACGTCGCCCTTGGCCTCGGGTCCGGGGAGTTCGGCATGGCTCGCGAAACCGGCGAGCAGCTGAATCGCGCCATCGTGTCGGGAGACCGGGACGGCCTGGGCCTTGGCGCTGCCGTCGGGCGCTACATCGCCCTGAGCAAGGCGAAGCACGTGGGCATCAGCACGCTGGCAGCCGCGTGGCGCCTCGGCCTGCCGGCCACGGTCCATGTCGCCCTCGGGACGGACATCGTCCACATGCACCCGGCCTGTGACCCGGGTGCGGTCGGGAGGGCCAGCCACCTGGACTTCCGCATCTTCGCCGGGCAAGTGGCGCGGTTGGGCGGCGGAGGCGTCTACCTGAACGTGGGTTCGGCCGTCCTGCTCCCCGAGGTGTTCCTGAAAGCCGTCACGCTGGCGCGCAACCTCGGCCACGACCTCACCGATTTCGCCACGGCGAACCTGGACTTCATCCAGGCCTACAGGCCGAGCACGAACGTCGTGTCACGTCCTACGCGCGGTGTCGGTCGCGGCTACAGCCTCACGGGGCACCACGAGATCATGGTCCCGCTCCTCGCGGCGGCGCTCATCGAGGGCCGTTGACCCACTGGATCGTTGCCAAGCCGTTGCCGGTTCTTGCGCTCGCGGCGTGGCTTCTGGCACGAACCCCATCCCGCTACGCAAGTTGGATCGCGATCGGCCTCGTTCTCTCGGCCGTCGGTGACGTTCTGCTGGAGCTGGGGGAGACGCGGTTTGTCTTCGGGATGGCCGCCTTTGCGGCGGCTCACGCCTTCTACATTGCTGCCTTCGTGGGCCGCGCCCCAGGCCTCCATGTCCTTCTGGCGTGTCCGTTTGCCATCTGGGGGATCAGCCTCTTCGCGCGGCTTCGGCCGGGCCTTGGCTCGATGACGCTGCCGGTCGCGGTCTACGCCACGCTGCTCATGGCCATGGCCTGGCGCGCGGCGGCGTGCGTCGGCGCGCGCGGCCCGGCGACGGGCACCGAATGGGCGGCCGCCCTCGGTGCTATTGTCTTCGGCCTGAGCGACTCCCTCATCGCTTTGGACCGCTTCAACGGCGCGCTTCCCGCATCGGCGCGGCTCGCAGTCCTCCCCCTCTACTGGCTCGGACAGCTCGGGATAGCCTGGTCGGCCCGCGCCTATTCGTAACGCAGCGCTTCGATCGGGTCCTGTCGCGCCGCCTTGAGGGCCGGCCACATGCCGAAGACCAGGCCCACCAGCGTGGACACTCCGAAGCCGAGTGCGACCGACCAGGGCGGGGCCGCGGCCTGGAAGTCCAGGAGCATGCGGGCGAGGAGAGCCGCACCGAGTCCCAGGCCGATCCCCAGCGCCCCGCCGAAGGCCGTCAGCGTCACCGCCTCGACGAGGAACTGGGTGGCGATGTCGCGACGCGTCGCTCCGAGCGCCTTGCGAAGCCCGATCTCCCGGGTCCGCTGGGTCACGTTCACCAGCATGATGTTCATGACGCCGACGCCCCCGACGATCAGTGCGATCCCGGCGATCACGAGCATCGCCGCCGCTATGCCGCCGGTGATCTGTTGGAAGTTCCTGAGCGCCCCTTCGCTCGTGAAGATGGCGAAATCGTTGGGCTGGTTCGGCCGGAGGCCCCGCCGCGCCCGCAAGATCGCGGTCTCCTCGTCGATCAGGGCCTCGTAGTCCTCGGACCGCCGAGGCACGGTGGCGATGTGGATGGTGTCGAAGCCGCCGTTCTTGACCTCCGGGAACTGCTCGTCGAAAGTCGAGATGGGAATCGCGACGAAGTTATCGTTGCTGCCGCCGAAGAGGCTCGAGCCTTTGTTCTCGAAGAGACCGATGACGCTGTAGGCCCGGCCGCCAACGGCCAGCTCTTGGCCGATGGGGTCGCGGTGCGGGAAGAGGGCATCGGCGACGTCAGTGCCGATGATGCAGACGTGCGCTGCGTGGGAGAGATCGGCTTCGGTCAGGAAGCGCCCGTCCTGGATGAAGTGGGTGTTGGCCTCGGAGTAGTCGGGATTGGTGCCCACGAGCAGCGGCGCGTTCGCTTCCTGGCGCCCCGCTCGCACGAGCACGTTGTTGAAGATGTAGCGCTCCTGAGAGACGGCGGCCACGAGCTTCGACAGGCGCTTCAAGGCCCGGGCGTCCTCGATGGTGAGGTCACGCCGGTTTCGCTGGTCCTCGGGGAGGTTGCCCGGGCCGAAGCGCGGCTCGAACTTCTGGAACTGAACGAGGTGCGTTCCGAACGCCGTGAAGGTGCTCACCACCTGGTTGTTGAAGCCCACCACGAAGCTGACCATCATGATGACGGTGGCGACTCCCGCCATCACTCCCAAGAGCGTGAGGAAGCTTCGAAGCTTCTGGGCTTGGATGGCGCCGATGGCGAAGGAAACGTTCTCGAGCCACGAGACCCGGAAGAGCCGGGACCGCATCATTCCACCCGGAGAGCTTCCACGACCGGGAGGTTCGAGGCGCTGCGCGCGGGCCAATAGCCGGCGGCCACGCCCACACCGACAGAGAGCACGATTCCCGCCAGCACGATGGGGAATGTCACCTGAGCCGGGAAGTCGAGGATTCCGCGCACGCCGAAGGCGGCGAGGGAGCCGAGGGTCACGCCCACGAAGCCTCCGGCCAGGGAGAGCAAGGCGGCCTCGAGAAGAAACTGCCGGCGGATGTCGCGTTTCCTCGCTCCGAGGGCGAGGCGCACGCCGATCTCACGCGTGCGCTCGACCACCGCGACCAGCATGATGTTCATGATGACGATGCCGCCGACGCCCAGTGAGACCGAGGCGATGAGGAGCGACAGGATGAAAGCCGCGGCCGAGATCTGAGCCCAAAGGGTCTGGAGGCTCTCGGCGGTGACCACACCGAAAGGATCGGGAGCGCGGAACGCGGTGTGGCGTAACGCCCGCATCACTGCGCGGACCTCGTCGACCGCCGCCTCGAGCCCAAGGACGCCGCCTCTGGCCTTGACCAGGACATTGAGAGACGTCCGGGTTCCGAACGTCCGACGATAGGCCTGGACGGGGACGAAAACCTGGCTGTCCCGACTCTGCCCGAGCGTGCGCCCCTGTTTCGCGAGAAGGCCGACGACGCGATAGGGCATGCCGCCCACCAGCACCGTGCGGCCGACGGGATCGAGGTGGGGGAAGAGTTCGTCCTTGATGTCCCAGCCGACGACCGCCACGGCCTGCGCCGTCTCGTCCTCGGCTTCGACGAAATAGCGTCCTGACGCGAGGTCGAGGCCCACCATCCCGCCGAAGTTGGACGTGGTTCCGTGGATCTGGACGTCGGCGAGTCGGTGGTCCTGGAATTTGATCGCGGAGTTGCCGACGGCTTCCGCCGCGACTTGCTCTGCCTGTCGGAGCAGGACGGCCAAGGTCTCGTAGTCGTGCCAGTCGATGTCCTTGCGCTTCAGGGCGTCGAGGAACTCCTCGCGGCTCCTTATGATCCCGAACTTCGTGACGACGAAGACGTCCGGAGCGAGGGAGATGACCTTCTCGCGCACGTAGGCGTTGAGTCCGGTGATGACCGAGACGACGCCCACGAGGGTCGCGACGCCGATGATGATCCCGAGCAGGGTGAGGACGCTGCGAAGCATGTGGGCGCGGATCGCGCGCAAAGCTTCGCGGGCGAGCTCCCGAGGGTCCACCCGTTGCTCCTAGCTCGGCCGTCCGCCGGGCGCGCCCTTCTTGGGCTTCTCGAGTCGCACGGCGTCGCCCGGCTTCAACGCGCGCAGGGCCTTGAAAGGCCCGGTGATGAGGCTCTCGCCTCCCTTGAGACCGCCCGTCACCTCCGTGGAGAGCTCCCCCAACAAGCCGGCTTGGATCGACTGGAAGCGCGCCTTGCCGCCCTCCATCAGGTAGACACCCTCCTCCTCGCGAGGCGCGCCGGGCTTGGGCGTCTCGCCCGGCTTGTGCTCGATGTCGCGCACGATGAGCGCTTGGAGCGGCACCACGAGCGCCTGTGCGCGGAAGCCCGTCAGGATGTCGGCCTGCACCGAGAGGCCAGGCTTCACGTCCGGGGGCGGGTTCGTGATCCGGATCTTGACCTTGAACTTGATCGCCTCGCTCTGCGCCCCGGTCTTCACGATGGGGCTGTTGCCGACCTCGGTCACGACGCCGTCGAAGGTGCGGTTGGGGTAGGCGTCGATCCGGATGCGGGCCTCCTGTCGCACCTTCACGGCGGGGATCGAGGTCTCGTCGACCTCCATCTCCGTTTCGACGACCGACATGTCGGAGACTGTCAGCAAGACCGTGCCCGGCTGATTGAGGACGCCCACCACCGCGACCTCCCCTTCCTCGACGCGCTTGGCCGTGACGATCCCGTCGATGGGGGAGACGACGGTCGTCTTCGACAAGGTGTCGCGAGCGCCCTCGAAGGTGGCTCGCGCCTGCTCCACGCGCCGCTCCGCGCCGAGCACTGCGGCTTCGGCCGTCGCCAAGGCCGTCCGCGCCCGATCGAGGTCCGCGTTCGAGATGATGCTGGCCTTGTGGTTGTCCTCGGCGCGGCGCGCGTCGAGGCGCGCCTGGTCGCGGTTCGCCCGCGCCGACTCCAGGTCGCGAAGGAGGGCTTGCACCGATGCCTCGATGCTCCGCGCCGCGGCGCGCGGGTTGGCCGAGTCGATCTGAAGGAGGAGCTGGCCCTTCTTGACGACGTCTCCCTCTTTCACCGCAAGACGTGTGACCTGTCCCGCGACGGTCGCCGAAAGGTCAACCTTTCTCTGGGCCTGCACCTTGCCGTTGGCCATGACCTTGGCCTGCAAGTCCTCGCGACCGACGGTGGCGACCTGAACCTCCGTCGGCGCGTCGCCGCGGTGGAGCGCCCACCAGGCACCGCCCGAGAGAACCAGCACGCTGCCTCCGAAGAGCCACGCGTGCTTCGCCTTGATCCGCATTCGCGCGCGCCTCTGCGTTCGAGGAATGGTAACCGCAGCCATATCCAAAGGGTTGGACGTCATGATCTCCTCGCTGAGCGGGGGACGCACTCGCGGCTACACGGGACGTACGCCCCGTCGCTTCGTGGAGTTCCAATTCAAGTACATGGACGCGGAAAGTTAGAACCGGATCTGGATCGGCATCCACACGCGGACCGGCATGCCGCCCTTGGTCGCCGGCTCGAAGCGCCATTGCGCGGCGCTCTTCACGGCAGCTTCGCGGAGAATGCGCTCGTATTGCGCGCCCCGCGGCGTGCAATCCACGCGACCAACCTCGGTCTGGAGGACGCTACCCTTCTCGTCGACCAGGATGCGCAGGTCCACGGTGCCTCTTACGCCGATGCGCTCCAGGATCGGCGTTGGGCTGGCCGACAGTGCTGCGACGGCGCGCGGCGGGCGAACGTCGGGGTCCGAAAGTTCCACGCGATCACCGGGGCGCACCGCCACCGTGGTAGGGGGTGGGGGCGTGGTCGTAGCCGGGACGCTCGGGCTGGGCTCCGCAGGCGGTGGCTCGGGTGTCGTGGTGGGCACTGGCGGCGCGGTGGTCGTCGTGGCGAACTGCAGCGGGGCGTTTGCGGGATCGTGCGTGGCGGTTCCCCCCGCGACCGGTGAGGGCCGCGGCTTCGGCGCTGCCGAGGGGCCTGGAGGTACCACCGGTTGAGGGGCCCCGGAGGCCGGCGGAGCGCTCGGCGACGGCCGCGGAGTCTCGTCAGGGGACGGCGGGGGGCTCTCGGGCGGAGACGAAGATGCGGTTCCGCTGGGCCGGGGGGAGGGCTTCTCAGGCTCCCGAGGATTTCTGAGGACGAGCCACGCAAGGGCGAGGGTCAGGAATGCCGCGAGCGCCGTTGCGGTCGCAACGCGATGGAACGGCCGCCGTGATCGCTCCAACGGCCGACGTTCCCGGCGAACCCTTTCGACCGCCTTGGGCTCCACTGACGGCGCCGGCTGCGGCGGCGACGGCCGCGGGGCCGGCTGTGGCTCCGGCGGGGGCTGCGGGGCCGAACGGACCGCGGTGGCTCCCACCGAAGGCGAATCGGGTTGCGGCCGCGGTGGCGGCTCCGGCGGTGACGGTGGTGCGGGAGGAAGTGGCTTTGCGGCCGGGAGTCTCTGGAGCGCCGCGGCCGCGGCGGCGCGCACATTCGGATCGTCGTCGTCCCGTGCCGCTTGGAGGGCCGACCGGACGACATCGCTGTCGCTCTCCGTGCTCCCGAGGGCGAGAGCTGCATCCCGTCGAACGACCGTGTTGGCGTTGCCGAGAGCTCGCAGCAGTTGCGGGATCAGCAGGCGCGCGACGTCCGGCCGTGGCAGAACCTTCCTTGCCCTCAATGGGCCCGGAACGTCGTCGGTTGGGTCTTTCTTGAGGGCCGTCGGCAACGCCTCCAGCTCGACCCGCATCTGCGTGACGCTGGCGTATCGGTCGTCGCGGTTCTTTGCGAGGGCCCGTCGCAGTATCGGGACGAGCCGCGTGGGGACGCTGTCGGCATCCTCCAGGGGCGGCGGCTCCATGAGGTGTTTGTGCATGACCTCCACAGGCGTATCCCCGACGAACGGGGCCCGCCCCGTGAAGATCTCGAAGAGGACGACCCCGAAGGAATAGAGGTCGCTGCGGAAATCGAGGGTGAGGCCCCGTATCTGCTCGGGGCTCATATATTCGGGGGAGCCCACGATGTGGCCGGTCTTCGTGAGATCCGACCCGGTCTCCGGGTTCCACGCCTTGGCGATGCCGAAGTCCATGACCCGCACGACGTCCTTCGAGTCCTTCATGATGTTGGCGGGCTTGAGATCACGGTGGATGATCTGCGCCTCGTGGATGGCTTCCAGCCCCCTGGCGATCTGGAGGGCCACCTCGTAGCCTTCTTCCCAGTGGAAAGGGCCGTTCTCGCGGAGCAGGCGTTTCAGGTCGCGGCCGTCCACCAGCTCCATCGAGATATAGAGAAGCCCGTCTTCTTCTCCGTACTCGTGGATGGCACAGACGTTTCGGTGGCGGATTCGACGCGCGAGTCGGATCTCCGAGCGAAAGCGGCTCGCTTGCGCACCGAGCCGAGCGTCGGGCCGAAGTACCTTCAGCGCCACCATCTCGTCGAGGGTCTGGTCGCGGGCCTTGAAGACGACGCCCATGCCGCCCGCGCCCAGCTCCTCCAGGACTCGGTAGCGCGAGGCGACCAGGTCTCCGGGACCGATCCCTGGAAGCGCCCAGCCGCAGGCCGTGCAGGTCCGCTCGTCGACCCCTACCGGCGCTCGGCAGCGTGGGCACGTCATGGCGGCTGGTGGCCAGGAACGATACCTCCGCTGACGACACCTCTCAAGGGGCGACCTGGGCGCTCGGGCCGCTCGGGACACCCGACCGTCAAGCCGGAAGGGGCGTAGTGTCTCCACCCTAGGCAGGCAAGGAAGTTCGATGCGTCGATGCGAGCCAAACGGGCCCGGCCGAGGCCATGCCGGCACTCTCGCATGGCTGGCCGAAGGGTTGGGGGGGTCGGAAGCCTCTCACCGATGAGTTCCGCGACCGTGGCCGCGGATTCAACGTCCCATCGGTTATCGAACCCGAGGTGAAGGGGATCTTCGCACTTCGTCGACGGAAACTCCGCGGGAGCCGTCGTCGAGACGACGAGCTCGACGCCTGCCGGCAGGACGCTTCGAAGCGCCCGCTCGAACGCGTCGTCTTCTGCGGCAAAGACCAGGCCCTACCCGACTTCGGTTGCCCGCAACAGCGGCCAGGCCGCGCTCGACTTCGGATGGCGTGTCTCTTCGGCGCATCCTGGACCATCTCGCCTGAGCCCGCCGGAGCAGGCCGGTTGAGGACACCCGGCCGACCTTGACGTTTGCCTCGCGAAGGGGGTACTGTCTCCGTCACCGTGGGAACGGCGCATGTCGAGGAGGTCGGATGACTCTTGTGGAGCGCCGGAGTCGCGCCATCCGTACTCTCGCATGTTGGACGGCGGGGTTGAGGGGGGTTGGAAGCTCCTCTCTCCACCTTGGCGACCCCTCCGTAGCCTTTGCCGCGAATGAAACCGCCTATAGGTAGACCGCCTATAGGTTGCCCGCGACCGCAGCCGTTGCAGGAGCTTCGGCAGGAAGACCGTCTCGCCGATGTCCGACATGGCCATCGTGAACGTGCGCGTGCTGAGCGCCGGATCGAAGGTCTCCTGCGCCAGCAGGCCCTCTTGGAAGCCTGGGGATGATGCGCGTTCAGGTTGCGATCGTCGGCGCGGGTCCCGCGGGTCTGCTGCTGGGGCAGCTCCTGCACCGCGCCGGCGTCGACACGCTGGTGCTCGAGAAGCACACGCGCGAGTTCGTTCTGGCCCGCATCCGCGCTGGCGTGCTCGAGCAGGGGACCGGGGCGCTCCTCGAGCAAGCGGGCGTGGGTGCGCGGCTGCGTGCCGAGGGCTTGCTGCACCAGGGTTTCGACATCGCCTTCTCGGGCGGGCGCCACCGCATCGACCTCCACGGCCTCACGGGCGGCAAGAGCGTGATCGTCTACGGCCAGACCGAGCTGACGAAAGACCTCATGGACGCGCGCGCGGCCGCCGGAGTGAAGACGGTGTACGAGGCGGCCGAGGTGAGCCTGCACGGCTTTGACACCGACCGGCCGAGCGTGCGCTGGAAAGAAGACGGCGCTGCGCACGAAGCCGCTTGCGACTTCATCGCCGGCTGCGACGGCTTTCACGGCGTGTGCCGCGCCAGCGTTCCCCCGGCGGCGATCCGCACCTACGAACAGGGCGACCACACCGGCTGGCTCGGCGTGCTGTCGGAGACGCCGCCCGTGTCGAAGGAGCTGATCTACGTCCGTCACGAGCGCGGCTTCGCGCTGTGCAGCATGCGCAGCCATGTCCGCAGCCGCTACTACGTGCAGTGCTCGCTCTCGGATCAGGTCGAGGAGTGGCCCGACGAGCGCTTCTGGGAAGAGCTGCGCCGCCGGCTGCCCGAGGAGACGGCCCAAGCGCTCGTCACCGGCCCGTCCATCGAGAAGAGCATCGCACCGCTGCGCAGCTTCGTGGCCGAGCCCCTGCGCTTCGGGCGGTTGCTGCTGGCCGGGGACGCGGCGCACATCGTCCCGCCCACGGGTGCCAAGGGCCTGAACCTCGCCGCAAGCGACGTGCACTATCTCTCCGAGGGGCTGATCTCCCATTGTCGGGACGGGAAGACGGCCGAGATCGACGGCTACTCCGAGCGTGCGCTCAAGCGTGTGTGGAAGGCCGAGCGCTTCTCCTGGTGGATGACCAGACTCTTGCACCGCTTGCCCGAGAACGGCCCGTTCGAAGAACGCGTCCAGGCAGCCGAGATCGAGTACCTGGCCGGGTCGCGGGCGGCGCAGACCGTTCTCGCCGAGAACTACGTGGGGCTGCCGTACTAGGATTGGGGCGAGGTCTCGACATGCAGACCGGGATTCCCTGCCTGTTCATGCGCGGTGGCACGTCGCGCGGCCCGTTCTTCCTGGAAGCCGACCTGCCCGCCGACAACGCAGTGCGCGACCGCGTGCTCTTGGCGGCCATGGGCTCGCCCGACAAACGCCAGATCGACGGCCTGGGCGGAGCCAGCCCGCTCACCAGCAAGGTCGGCATCGTCGCCCGGGGCAAAGACGCGGGTGTCGACCTGGACTTCCTGTTCGCGCAAGTCGTCGTCGACCAGGCGCTCGTCGACACGACACCGAACTGCGGCAACATGCTCGCCGCCGTCGTGCCCTTTGCGCTCGAGAGCGGGCTCGCCCTTCCGCAGGGCGACACGACCACGCTGCGGGTACTCACGCGCAACACGGGCATGCAGTGCGACATCAGCGTGGCGACACCGGGCGGACGGGTCACGTACGAGGGCGACGCGCGCATCGACGGCGTGCCCGGCACGGCGGCGGCCATCACGCTCAACTTCCTCGACACCGCCGGCTCGGTGTGTGCAAGCCTGTTGCCGACCGGCCGCGTGCGCGACCAGATTGGCGGCGTCGCCGTAACCTGCATCGACAACGGCATGCCGATGGTGATGATCGAGGCCGGTCAACTGGGCCGCAGCGGCTACGAGAGCGCGGCCGCGCTCAGTGCCGACGCCGAGTTGCTGGCGCGCCTCGCCCCACTGCGTCTCCAGGCCGGGGAGATGATGGGCCTGGGCGACGTCACCCACAAGACCTATCCCAAGATGTGCCTGGTCGCGCCACCGCGTGCCGGCGGCAGCATCAGTACGCGCACCTTCATCCCGCACGTGTGCCACGACGCGATCGGCGTGCTGCAGGCGGTGACGGTGGCCACGGCCTGCGTGCTCGAGGGTTCGGTGGCCAGGGAACTCGCCGTAATGCCCAACGGCACGGTCCGCCCGGTTTCGGTGGAGCATCCCAGCGGCGAATTCAGTGTCGTGCTCGAAGTCGATCCCGCCCATCCCCAGAACGTGACGCGCGCCGCCCTCGTGCGCACCGCGCGCCTGATCATGCGCGGCGAGGTGCTGGTCCCCGCGTCGATCTGGCAAGGAAAGGCACATTGATCATCGACTGCCACGGCCACTACACGACCGCGCCCACGGCGCTCGAAGAGTGGCGCCGGCGCCAGATCGCGGCGCTCCAGGACCCGGCGGGGGCGCCGAGGGCGTCGGAACTGACGATCAGCGACGATGACCTGCGCGCGACGATCGAAGCCAATCAGTTGAAACGGATGAAGGAGCGCGGCTCCGACCTCACCATCTTCTCGCCGCGCGCGAGCTTCATGGCGCACCACCTCGGCGACTTCAACACGAGTGCCACCTGGGCCGCGATCTGCAACGAGCTGTGCTATCGCGTCTCGAAGCTCTTCCCCGCCAGCTTCATCGGTGCCGCGATGCTGCCGCAGTCGCCCGGCGTCAAGCCCGAGACCTGCATTCCGGAGCTCACCCGCTGCGTGGAGGAGTACGGCTTCGTGGCCGTCAACCTCAACCCCGATCCCTCCGGCGGGCATTGGCAGGAGCCTCCGCTCTCGGACCGGCATTGGTATCCGCTCTACGAGGTGCTCGTCGCCTACGACCTTCCGGCCATGATCCACGTCAGCACGAGCTGCAACCCGTGCTTTCACACGACCGGCGCGCACTACCTGAACGCCGACACGACGGCGTTCATGCAATGCCTCACGAGCGACCTGTTCCGGGACTTTCCGACGCTGAAGTTCGTCATCCCGCACGGCGGCGGGGCCGTGCCGTATCACTGGGGACGCTTCCGTGGCCTGGCGCAAGAGCTGAAGAAGCCCTTGCTGAAGGACCACCTGCTCGGCAATCTCTTTTTCGATACCTGCGTCTACCACCAACCGGGCATCGACCTCCTGGCCACGGTGATCCCGGCGGACAACATCCTGTTCGCTTCCGAGATGATCGGTGCCGTGCGCGGCGTCGACCCCGAGACGGGCTTCCACTACGACGACACGAAACGCTACGTCGAGGCCTCGCGGGTTCTGTCCGCCTCTGACCGCGTCAAGATCTACGAGGGCAACGCACGGCGCGTGTACCCACGGCTGGACGCCGCACTGAAGGTGCAAGGACGGTGAAGGCGTCTAGGGGAGGACCCTCATGACCATCCCGATGAACGACCTCGGCGTCGTCAGGCGCAACATCCAACGCGCTGACAAGGTGATCGTGGAACGGCTGGCGCGCTTCGGGGTCGCCACCATCCACGAAGCGCTGGGCCGGGTCGGTCTACTGAAGCCCTACGTGCGGCCGATCTACCCGGGCGCACGCCTCTGCGGCACCGCGATCACCGTCCTCGCTCAGCCGGGCGACAACTGGATGCTGCACGTCGCGGCCGAACACTTGCGCGACGGCGACGTGCTCGTGGTGGCCTGCACGACCGACAACGAAGACGGCCTGTGCGGCGAGCTGCTGGCCACCTCGTTCCGTGCGCGCGGCGGCCGCGGGCTTGTCATCGACGCGGGCGTGCGCGACGTGAAAGAACTGACCGCGATGCAGTTCCCCGTGTTCGCCCGCGCCATCAACGCCAAGGGCACGGTGAAGGCGACCCTCGGCTCGGTCAACGTGCCCGTGGTGTGCGCCGGTGCCCTGGTGAACCCCGGCGACGTGGTGGTGGCCGACGACGACGGCGTGGTGGTGGTGCCGCTCGCGGTGGCGCTGCAGGCCGCCGACGCCGCCGCAGAGCGCGAGAGCAACGAGGGCGCCAAGCGCCAGCGCCTCGCCGCCGGCGAACTGGGACTGGATATCTACAACATGCGCGAGCCGCTTGCCAAAGCGGGCCTGAAGTATATTGACTGACTGACACACGCCATGACGATCGACCCGCGGCACTGGCATATCGGTCTCGTCGGCTACGGAGAGGTCGGGCGCATCCTGGCCGAGGATCTGCGCGCGCAAGGTGCGGTCGAACTCAGCGCCTACGACGTCAAACTCGGCGGGACGCAGGAGACGGCGCTGCGCGAACATGCCGGCAATGTCGGCGTCAGGCTCACGGCTTCTCACGCCGAACTCGCCGCCCGCGTCGATCTCATCGTCTCGGCCGTCACGGCGAGCCAGACCGTGTCGGCGGCGCAGGCCTGCGCCGCCTCCATCCGCACCGGCGCCTGGTTTCTCGACCTCAACTCCGCTTCGCCGGGCGCCAAGCGGCAGGCCGCCGGCCTCGTCGACGGCGCGGGCGGCCGCTACGTCGAGGGCGCTCTGATGACGGCTATTCGACCGTACCGCATCCGCGTGCCCTTGCTACTGGGAGGCCGCGGCGCGGCGGCGCTCGAACCCGCGCTCAAGGTTCTGGGCTTCGACGCCCGGGTTGCCTCCGACACCATAGGCGTCGCATCGGCCACCAAGATGTGCCGCAGCGTGATGATCAAGGGGCTGGAGGCCATGGTCATCGAGAGCTTCACGGCCGCGCGCGCCTACGGCGTCGAAACGCAGGTGCTCGCCTCGCTGGCCGAGACCTTCCCTGGGGTCGACTGGGAGACGCAGGGCAGCTACTTCTTTGAGCGTGTGATCCAGCACGGCCGCCGGCGTGCGGAAGAAATGCGTGAAGCGGCGCAGACCGTGAGCGAGGCGGGCCTCGAACCCTGGTCGGCCAGCGGCACGGCCGACCGCGACGCCTGGGTCGCCGACCTCGCGGACCGGGGGCTATTCGGCGACCGCAGCGGGCCCCGGAGCGACTGGCGCCTGGACGCCGATTGCATTCTCGCCGCGCTGGCGAAGCACGCCTGAACGGGCAACGAGGGAAGATCATGGGTCCGGGTTGGCTGCCGTTTCACCCGAGGCCGTCGCATCCGGTCTTCGCGCTGCCCCGCGGCGCGGTGGATGCGCATTGCCACGTCTTCGGCCCGGCGGATCGGTTTCCGTTCGCCCCGGAGCGCAAGTACACGCCCGGCGACGCGCCCAAGGAACAGCTCTTCGCTCTGCGCGACTTCCTCGGCTTCGAGCGCAACGTTATCGTGCAGGCCACCTGCCATGGCAACGACAACCGCGCGCTGGTCGACGCGCTCGAGGGCTCGCACGGGAGAGCCCGTGGCGTGGCGTCCGTCGGAGCCGACGTGACGGACGCCGAGCTCGCAGCGCTGCACGCGGCCGGAGTGCGCGGCACGCGCTTCAACTTCGTCAAGCGGTTGGTGGACTCCACACCGCATGAGGTGCTGGCCGAGATCGCGTCGCGCGTCGCCCCCCTCGGCTGGCACGTGGTGGTCTACTTCGAGGCGCAGGATCTGCTCGAGCTGTGGGACCTCTTGAGCGCGTTGCCCACCACTGTCGTCGTGGACCACATGGGCCGGCCCGACGTAACCCGGCCGGTGGACGGGCCGGAGTTCGAGTCGTTCGTCAGGCTGATGCGCGAGCAGCCACACGTCTGGTCGAAGGTGAGTGGTGCCGAGCGTCTGTCCCGCACCGGCCCTCCGGCCTACGAGGACGTGGTGCCGTTCGCCCGACGCGTGGTCGAAACCTTCCCCGATCGTGTGCTGTGGGGCACCGATTGGCCGCACCCGAACATGAACACTCACGTGCCCGACGACGGCCAACTGGTCGACTTCGTGCCCAGAATCGCCACGACGCCGGAGCTACAGAAGAAGCTGCTGTTGGATAATCCCATGCGGCTGTACTGGAGCCGGTGAGGAGGAGCGCGTGCCGAGCGACCACGATCGTTTCAACGATATTCCCGGCACCGTGCTCTTCGACGCCACCCAGTCGCGCCTGGGCTACCACCTGAACATGTTCTGCATGTCCTTGATGAAGGCCGAGAACCGCACGGCGTTCAAGGCCGACGAGGCGGCCTATCTGCAGCGCTTCCCGATGACAGAGGAGCAGCGCCAAGCTCTGCTCGAGCGCGACTACAACCGCATGATCGCGCTCGGCGGCAACATCTACTTCCTGGCCAAGATCGGCGCTACCGACGGCTTCTCCTTCCAGAACCTGGCCTCGAAGATGACCGGCCTGTCGGAAGAGGAGTACCGCGACATGATGGTGGCCGGCGGCCGCTCGCCTGAGGGCAACCGCAGCAAGGCGGAGCAAGCCCAGCGTGGCTAGGATCGTCGCCGGGGTCGCAACGTCGCACGTGCCCGCCATCGGCGCGGCACTGGATCACGGCCAGACGGAGGAACCTTACTGGCGGCCGGTCTTTGCAGGCTATACGTTCTCGAAGCAGTGGATCGCGGAGCAGAAACCGGACGTCGTGATCCTGGTCTACAACGATCACGCCTCGGCCTTCTCGCTGGAGATCATTCCCACGTTCGCCATCGGCTGTGCCGACCTGTTCCAGCCTGCGGACGAGGGTTGGGGACCGCGGCCGGTGCCGGTGGTGAAGGGCCATCCGGAACTGGCCTGGCACATCGCCCAGGCGACCATCCTGGACGAGTTCGACCTGACCATCATCAACAAGATGGACGTCGATCACGGTCTGACCGTGCCGCTGTCGCTGATGTTCGGCCAGCCGCCGGCCTGGCCGTGCCAGGTGATCCCGCTGGCCGTCAACGTCGTGCAGTACCCGCCGCCTTTGGGCAAGCGCTGCTACAGCCTCGGCCGCGCGATCCGCAGGGCGGTCGAGTCCTTCGATCAGGACCTGAAGGTGATGGTCTGGGGCACCGGCGGCATGTCGCACCAGCTGCAGGGTCCGCGCGCCGGACTCATCAACCGCGAGTTCGACACGCGCTTCCTCGACGGCCTCACCCGCGATCCTGAAGGCCTGACGAAGCTGGCGCACGTCGACTACGTGCGCGAAGCCGGTTCGGAAGGCATCGAGTTGGTCATGTGGCTGGTCATGCGCGGCGCCCTCGACGCCCAGGTCCACGAGGTCTACCGCTTCTACCACGTGCCGGCCTCGAACACCGCCGTGGGCCACATCATCCTGGAGAACCGGCGCTGACCCGCTGGCAAGGAGCGCACGCATGAAGGTCTGTCTCGCCGGTGCAGGCGCATTCGGCGTCAAGCACCTGGAGGCCATCGCCAAGATCGACGGCGTGGAGGTGGTGTCGCTCGTCGGCCGACGGCGGGAGCCCACGCAGGAGGTCGCGACGCGGTTTCGCGTCCCGCACGTCGCGACCGACCTGGGCGAGAGCCTGAAGCTCCGGGATCTCGACGCGGTCATCCTCTGCACGCCGACGCAGATGCACGCCGCCCAGGCCATCCAGTGCCTGAAGGCGGGCAAGCACGTGCAGGTCGAGATCCCCATGGCCGACAGCCTGAAGGACGCCGAGGCTCTGGTTGCCGCACAAGAGCAGACCGGGCTGGTCGCCATGGCCGGCCACACACGGCGCTTCAACCCCAGCCACCAGTGGATCCACAAACGGATCCGGGCCGGTGAGCTGAAGCTGTTGCAGATGGACGTGCAAACCTATTTCTTCCGCCGCACCAACATGAACGCCCTCGGCCAGCCGCGCAGTTGGACCGACCATCTGCTGTGGCACCACGCATGTCACACGGTGGATCTGTTCCAGTACCAGACCGGGCAGAGCGCGACGCACGTGCATGCGCTGCAGGGGCCCAAGCACCCCGACCTCGGCATAGCGATGGACATGTCGGTGCAGATGAAGGTGCCCTCGGGTGCCCTTTGTACGCTGTCCTTGTCCTTCAACAACGACGGGCCGCTGGGCACGTTCTTCCGCTACATCTGCGACAACGGTACCTACATCGCCCGCTACGACGACCTCGTCGACGGCAAGGACGACAAGATCGACGTCACGCGGGTCGACGTGTCGATGAATGGCATCGAGCTGCAGGACCGCGAGTTCTTCGCCGCCATCCGCGCCGGCCGCGCGCCCAACGCGAGCGTGGCCCAGGTGCTGCCCGCGTATCGCACCCTGGACCGTCTCGAGCGGACGCTGGCCGAGAGCGAGTCGTAGCCGGCAAGCAAATCAAGGAGGATCCAAGAGATGCCGCGACAGTATCGAGCTGACCAGGTCGGAAGCCTGCTGCGCGCGCCCGAGCTGCTGGAAGCCCGGCGCACGACCCCCGACCACCCCGAGCGCCTGCGGGCCCTGGAGGACGAGAGCATCCTGCGCGTGCTCCGCAAGCAGCAGGAACTGGGGTTCGAGGTCTTCACCGACGGCGAGTTGCGCCGCCACAACTTCATGAGCGACTTCACGGACGCGGTCGAAGGTTTCGACTTTACGGACGCGGTGGCGCGCACCTGGCAGGCCGGCGAGGCCAAGGACGCGGGCGTCACCAGCGTCACCGGCATCGTGACGGCCAAGCTGCGCCAGGTCCGGCCGCTGACCGGGCACGAGCTGCCGTTCCTCAAGGCCCACAGTCCCGGCGCGATCAAGATGACGCTGCCCAGCGCCACCCAGTTTCCGGCGATCGCCTTCAAGCGCGGCGTCACCGACAAGGTGTATGAGGACCACTCCGCCCTGCTCTGGCACATCGTGGAGATCATGAAGACCGAGCTGCAAACGCTGTCGTCCTCCGGTGTTGCCTACATCCAGATCGACGCCCCACGCTACAGCTACTTCGTCGACCCGAAGTGGCGCGACTGGATCCGCGCGGAGATGGGGACGGAGCCGGACGCCCTGCTCGACGACGCGATCCGCGCGGACAACGCCTGCCTCGATGCCGCGCGCAAGAACGGTGTCATCCTGGCCATGCACCTGTGCCGGGGCAACAACCGCAGCCACTGGTACGCCGAGGGCGGCTACGACGCCATCGCCGAGAAGCTGTTCGGCAGCCTGGGTGTCGATCGGTTCCTGTTGGAGTACGACGACGAGCGCTCCGGCACGTTCGAGCCGTTGCGATTCATCCCCCGTGGCAAGACCGTCGTGCTCGGTCTCGTCAGCTCGAAGCAGCCGCGGCTCGAGAGCAGCGACGTCCTGGCCCGCCGCATCGAGGAGGCTTCCCGCTACGTGCCCCTCGACGACCTGGCTCTCAGCCCACAGTGCGGCTTCGCCTCGACGCTGGAAGGCAACCTCATCACGGAGGAGACGCAATGGGCCAAGCTGCAACTCGTGGCCGAGACCGCGCGCCAGGTCTGGGGCCAGGCGTGAACGCCGCACAAGACTACACGGGGAGAGTGACGATGGCGAAAGCCTCGCAGGAGGAGTTGGTGGTCCGCCTCCAGGAGTATCAGGATAAGCTGGCCGACGCCGCGCGGGCAGGGGCGCGCTGGTTCGATGAGGTGTTCGCCAACCCACCCGACGGGGTGGCCGTACACGAGTTCGACCTGAGCGCCACGATCAGGCGCGTGAACCGGGAAGAGCTGAGGCTGCTCGGGTACACGCCGGACCAATTGATCGGGCATCACATCTGGGAATTCGTGGTCATGCAAGATGCTTCCCGCGACTCGGTGCAAAAGAAGCTCGCGGGCGAAAAAGACATCAGGCCCTTCGTACGCAGCTTCCGCCGCGCCGACGGTTCCGCCGTGGCACTGTTGCTGGTGGACCGTAAGCTCTCGGACGCGCACGGCGAACCCGCGGGCATCCGTACGGCGATGACGCCGCTGTCGGAAGAGGAGTAGGCGGGAGCCTCAGACCTTGAGCGCTCGAACGAACAGCAGCGCCACCCCGAGCGGCACCGCAAACGCATAGTACAGGTGGGCGGTGGCCCAGCCGCGATCGACCAGGAGCCCCGCGGCAATGGGGGCGAGGATTGCGCCCATCCGGCCGATGCCGATCGCCCAGCCCATCCCGGTCGTGCGTATGGCCGCCGGGTACAAGAGCGGAGTGAGGGCGTACAGCCCGACCATCGAGCCGAACAAGAACGCACCGATGGCGAACGCGATGGGGAAGGCGCCCGTCAGGTTCGAGGCCCATAGACCGAAGAGCAGCATCGCGACGGCCGTGAGCACTAGATTCCAGCACGCGAGTGGTTGCAGGCGCGCGCGCCGTGCCAGATACGCGAACAGCGATCCGCCGGCGATGCCGCCGAGGTTGAGGAGCACGCCGCCGGTGATGCCCTGGCGCGCGGACAAACCGGCCGTCACGAGCAGCTTGGGTGTCCAGCTCGTGGTGAAGTAGAAGCTGAACATCACCAGGAAGAACGCGCTCCAGATCAGCAGCGTATTGCGGGCCGCGGCGCCCGAGAACAGCCGGCTCACCGGATTGCCGTGCGCCGGCGGCTCGGCGGCCCGCGCCGGCAACTGTGACACCTCCGGACGCCGCATGCGGCGCAACAGGTCGTTCAGCCGGGGCAGCGCGTCCGCCGGGCGCCGCGCCAGCAGAAAGTCCAGCGACTCGGGCAAGCCGTGCATCACCAGCGGGACCATGAGGGCCGAGCTCACGGCCCCGAACAGGAAAGCCGAGCGCCAGCCGTAGGACGTGATGAGGAACACCGCGACCGATCCGCCGAGGGTGGCGCCCAGCGGATAGCCGGTCACCTCCAGGCTGATGGCCGTGTTCCGCCAGCGCTTGGACGAGTACTCGGAGGTGATGACGTTGAGACTCGCGAGGATGCCGCCGATGCCGATGCCCGTGAGCACGCGCAGCGCGGCGAGCTGCCTGGGTCCCTGGGTGAGCGCGGACAAGAGCATGCCCAGCGTGATCGTCCCCAGGCAGAGCAGGATGATCGCGCGCCGCACGAAGCGGTCCGCCCACGGCGCCAGGAACAGCGAGCCGCCGGCCATGCCGAAAAGCCCCGCGCTGAGCAGCACCCCCAGCCGCGCGCCGGACAGGCTCCACTCCTTGGCGACCTCGGACGCCGTGAACGCCATGACCAGGACGTCGAAGCCGTCGAGCATGTTGAGCGCGACGCAGAGTGCTATCGCCAGCACCTGGAAGCGGCTCATCTCGCCCTCGTCCAGCGCCTGCTGGATGTCGAAAGCGCGCTCGCCCCGGATCTCCATGCTGGGCCGGTACTGTATCAGGCCCGGGATCCCCTGCGGGCAAGCCGTGACACGCGGATCGACAACCAGCCGACGGCCGGGCATGATCGGCGCTCGGGGCACGGGCCAATAGGAGGACCGGATGTCCGCTCCGCCGTGCCCTCCTCAGAACGGATAGTGGCGGGGCGCCTGCTGGATCGTGATCCACCGGATGTCCGTGAACTCGTCGATCCCCGCCTTGCCGCCGAAGCGGCCGTAGCCGGACGCCTTCACGCCCCCGAAGGGCATCTGCGCCTCGTCCTGCACGGTCGGCCCGTTGACGTGGCAGATCCCGGACTCGATCCGCTGGGCGACCGCGAGAGCGCGCCCCACGTCGCCGCCGAAGACCGCCGCCGAGAGGCCGTACTCGGTGTCGTTGGCGGAGGCCACCGCCTCGTCGACGCCCTTCACGCGGACCACCGCGACGATCGGCCCGAAGGACTCCTCGGCGTAGAGGCGCATACCGGGCGTGACGCCGTCCACGATGGTCGGTTGCATTACCGTGCTCTTCGCCTTGCCGCCGATCACGACCTTCGCACCCTTCAACACGGCGTCGTCGATCAGGGCGTTCACGCGCTCCACGGTGGCCTCGTCGACGACCCCGGCCAGCGGGAACTGGCCCTTGGCGGGGTCGCCGGCCTCGAGCGTCTCGGTCTTGGCACGCAGTTTCTTCACGAAGGCGTCGCCGACCTTCGCGTCGACCACGATGCGCTCGGTCGACATGCAGATCTGGCCCTGGTGCATGAAGGCGCCGAAGGCGGCGGCCTTCACCGCCTCGTCGAGGTCGGCGTCGTCGAGGACGACCAGCGGCGCCTTGCCTCCCAGCTCAAGGAGTACCGGCTTCAGGTGACGCCCGCACAGCTCCGCGACGATCCGCCCGACCCGCGTCGAGCCGGTGAAGTTGACGCGCCGTACGGCGGGGTGCGCCACCATCGCCTCCACGACCGGGGCGGCGCCGGCGGCGTCGTGGGTGACCACGTTCACGACGCCGTTCGGCAGCCCCGCCTCGCGACATACGTCGCCGATCAGCCGGTGCGTCGCCGGGCAGATCTCGGAAGCCTTGAAGACCACCGTGTTGCCGCAGGCGAGAGGCGTCGCGATGGCGCGCACGCCGAGGATCACGGGGGCGTTCCAGGGCGCAATCCCGAGCACGACCCCCGCGGGCACGCGGACCGCCATGGCGAAGGCGCCGTGATCGGAGGGCACGACCTCCCCGCCGACCTGGGTCGTCAGGGCCGCCGCCTCCTCGAGCAGCCCGGCGGCGAAGGCGACGTTGAAGTGCCCCCAGCCGACGGTAGAGCCGGTCTCCGCCGCCACGCGCTCGGCGAAGTCGCCCGCCCGCTCCTGGAGCCTGGCGGCCGCCGCCTGCAGATGCTTGCGCCGCGCGTTCGGTCCCAACGCGGACCAGGCCGGAAACGCCTGGGCGGCGGACTCAACCGCGGCCACGGCGTCCTCCACGCCCGCGGCGGCGGCCTTGGTGGCGACCTCCCCCGAGATGGGATTGCGACGCTCGAAGGTCGCGCCCTTGCGCGCGCCCACGTCCGCGCCGCCTATCAGCAAGTCGATGTTGAGCATGACACCCTCCCGCTCGTTTAGTGGGACATCCCAGCTTCGTAGTGACGGCGTCGAACGCGGCCGAACATCCAGGCAGACAGAGGAAGCACGGCCGCCGCCACGACGCTGAGCGCCTTGCCGATGGCCCTCTCGTCCCTGAACACGAAGTCGCTGATCGCCGCCACCATCGTCGGGCCAAGACCAAGGCCGATCATGTTGAGGATGAAGAAGTATGCGGCGATCACCTGCCCGCGCAGCTCGTTGGCCGTCACGGAGTGCAGAATCGCCGGGCCGAGCGGGATGTGAAAGCCGAGGAAGAAGACGAGGACGCCCAGCGTGAGGAGCGCCCAGCGCGGCTCGCCGACGAGACTGAACGCGATCCCCGGCGCGATACCGCCGAGGCTGCCCCAGGCCACGACGCGGATGTGACCGTCGCCCTGCCCGCGGTGCAGCAGCCGGTCGCCCAGGTAGCCCCCGGCCCACATCCCGGCAGCGCCGAAGGTGAGCAGGACGAGGCCGAAGGCGCGCCCGATCTCGCGCGCCGACCAGCCGAACGACCGGATGAAATGGGACGGGACCCAGGCGAAGAACGCGTAGTTGACCAGCGCCGGCATCGACAGCGCCAGCATCATCGAGACGTAGAAGGCGCGACGGCGCCAGATGCTCCCGATACCCGCCCGGAAGTCGGCCATCGTGTCGCCGCTCAGCTCCCCGCGCTCGCGGCGAGCCGGCTCCCTCACAGTCGCCAGCAGTGCCAGCAGCGGCAGGGCGGGAAGTCCGACGATGACGAAGACCAGTTGCCACGGCCGGAAGTCGAGTCCCCGCGCCGCCAGGGCGGCGGTGGCGCCACTGGCCAGCCCCACCGCCTCCCCGCCGACGATGTAGGCGATTCCGGCGCCCACGAATACTCCCATCGAGTAGATGCCCAGGGCACGTCCCCGCCTGGCCGGCGTGAAATAGTCGGAGATGATCGAGTAGGCGGCGGGTGAGAGCGCCGCTTCCCCCACCCCCACCGTCACCCGGGCACCGAACAGCTGCCAGAAGCTGGCCGTGAACCCGCACGCGGCGGTGGCCAGCCCCCAGATCGACATGCCTGCCGCGATCAGGTTGCGTCGGTTCCGGTGGTCGGCGAGCCAGCCGAAGGGGATGCCGAGAAACGTGTAGAACAGGGCGAAGGCGAGCCCGTGCAGCAGGCTGACCTCCGTGTCGCTCAAACCCAGGTCGGCGCGGATGGGTCCGACCATCAGGCTGAGGATCTGCCGGTCGATGAACGAGACGGTGTAGGCCACCATCAGGACCACGACGACGTACCAGGCGTAGGCCGGGCTCTGTCGGCCGGTCCCCGGGCGCGGCGGCCCTGATCCGTCCGCCTTGGCTGGAGTCTCCGCCATCACACCATCACCCCGGTCTCGAGCGGGTCGCTCTGACGACCTCCCGGCTCGAGCTTCGTCACGCGAAGGCGGAAGACGATACCCTTCGGCACCGGGCGATCGCCCTCAGCCGGGCGGCGATCGCCCTCACAGCTTTCTACCCGACGATCCGGAGCTTGAAGAACCACTCCGCAGGCCGGGAGTAGTTGCCGATGGTGAGGCCCGCGCCAGGGTTCCGGAAGCCGGAGTAGATGTATCGCTCGTCGGTGATGTTCCGGCCGCCCAGCGCCGCCGACCAGCGCCCATTCGTTGACGTGTAGGTCAGGGCGGCGTTCAGGAGGTTGACGGGATCCTGGATCAACTGCGGTGTGTTCTCCGCGTCGTTGTAGATCGTGTCCTTGCGGGTGTAGTCGGCGCGGAGCGCGAGCCTGGCCCTGCTCTTCAGGCTCCTCGCGAACTCCGCGCCGAGATGGAACGTGTACTTGGGCGTGTTCACGAACTTGTTGTTCAGGGTGATGGTCGCTTTGTCCTCCAGCCTCGTGTACGCGGCGTCGAGGTAGCCGAAGCTGGAGTCCAGCAATAAGCTGTCCGACGCCTGGGCCTGGAGCTCGGCCTCGAAACCACGGATGCGGCCATCGCCGGCGTTCTCGAAGGTCGGCGAGACGCCTTTCTGCACGACGATCTGGATCTGGTCGTAGTTGGTCCAGAAGGCGGCCGTGTTGAGCTGCACCCGCTGGTCCAGGAAGCGCGACTTCAGGCCGACCTCGTAGGCGGTGGCTGTCTCGGGGTCGAAGCCCGGAGCGGGCCCCGGCCTCCCGTCTGCGGTCACCTCCGGCACGAGCAGACGAGTCGTCCAGCCGCCCGACTTGAAGCCCTGGGAGAAAGAGGCGTAGGCCATGACGTGGTCCGTGAGGTGGAGACTGGCGTTGACCTTCGGCGACCAGTCGGTGAACTTCTTCGTGTTCACCCCGAGCGGGTAGATCCGCGTCAGGTCGTTCGGATCGGGATGCAGGAAGGCCGGGAAGCCCACCTTGGACGGGAACGCGTTCAGGTCTTTCTGCTTGCCCTCGAACTGCTTGTCTTCGCCCGTGTACCGGAGCCCGCCGGCGATCGAGAACTTGTTCGAAACCTTGAAGTCCAGGTTCGTGAACAGCGCCCAGGCCTTGTTGTCGAAGAAGTTCTGGCCGTACACCTGCACGATACCCTCGACGAAGGGCACGAAATCCGTGAGGTCGCCGTTCTCCTTGAAGTAGTAGGCGCCGACAAGCCAGTTAAGCCGGCCTCGCCCCGTGAGCTGCAGCTCCTGGGAGAACTGCTTCTGGTTGGTGTCGAAGGAGGTGTCGCCGCCGACGATGGGGCTGCCACTGATGTCGACGCCGAACTTCGAGCCGACCTTGCGGTAGGCGGTGATCGACTTCAGGGCGACCTTCGAGGCCACGTCCCAGTCGGCGATGCCGCTGACGCCCCACGACGTCAGGAGGGAGAAGTTGCTGCCGGCGGCGTAGCTGGTGTCGATGTTCTTGGTCAGGAACTGGTTGTTGTAGAGCAAGCGGTCGTTCGTGTTGGTTCCGTCGACGTTCACGCCGGCCAGCGCCGACCCAACGGTCGCCCGGGGACCGCAGACTGCCCCGAGCCCGATGCTGGCGAGGACGGCCGGCGGCAGCGAGATGCAGGCGTTGTAAGCGCCGGCCAGAGGGGCAGCGTCGTCGACGTTGAGGAGCGTCGCCGGCGTCGCCTGCTCGTCGATGTGGGTGAAGTCCCCGGACACGCTCAGGGCGAACTTGTCGCTCGCGTGCCAGCGGAACTTGCCACGTAGGTTGTCCTGGTTCTCGTTCCCCGATTCGTCCGGCCGTCGGTTGCTGGCCGTGATGAACTTCCCTTGGTCGGTGACGTAGGGCGTCGCCGATGGGAAGGGGATGCGCTTCTGGTAGCCGTCACGGTTCTTGGAAGAGAAGGAGAACTGGGTGAGGAAGTCGTTGGACAAGGGAATATCGACGGAGCCCCGGACGTCTATTCGGTTGAAGCGCCCGGTGTCGACCTCTCCCTGGTAGCTCAGCCGGGAGGCCGGCGGCCTGGTGATGATGCTGAGCGCACCGCCGATGCTGTTGCGGCCGAACAGCGTCCCCTGGGGGCCCCTCAGCACCTCGACCCGCTCGAGATCGAGGAGGTCGACCACCGCGCCGAAGCTGCGCGCGATGTAGACGCCGTCGACGTAGACCCCGACGCCGGGCTCCAGGTTGAACGCGAAGTCGTTCTGACCGATTCCACGGATGAAAGGGCTGAGCACCGAGCTCGAGCCGGAGAACGGCGAGGTGTAGTCGATCTCGACGTTTGGCGTGAAGTCGTTGATCTGAGAAATGTTGGTCAGCCCTCTGGCGGCGAGGGACGCCGAACTCATGGCGGTGATGGCGATCGGCACGTCCTGAATGTTCTGCTCCCGCTTCTGAGCCGTGACCACGACATCTTCGACCCGGCGGACGACTTCTGCGCCCTCCGCTGGGACCTTGTCGCCCTTGGCTTCCTGCCCTTCGGGAGCCTTCTTTTTTTCTTCTACGGCGGCAGCCTCCTGTGCGCTGGCGACTCTCGGTGTGGATCCCAAAGCCACGACCGAACCGGCGAGCAACAGGACGCTTCCCTTCCAGAGATCTCTCATTGGCTTCTCTCCCAAGATCCGTTTCCTTGTCAATGGGGCCGCCGGACCCCCATGTCCGGCGGCGCGATCCGGCCAAGAGAGCCGAACGCTTTCCCGTCCCCAAAGGGCGAAACCCAAGTGCGCCAAGTTGGAGCGACGCCAGGTTGCCTCGGTCATCGACCTTCCCTGCTTCTCATCCTGTCGGCTTGGAGTAGCGGGACGTTCTATAGCGCAGATTGGCGTGATTGACAAGCCGGCGCTATCCCAAATTTAGGGCAGCGCCGACAAATCTCCGGCCTTGACTGGGCGTGAAGGGGTTCCCTATAGTTGAGCCTTCCCGGGAAGGAGGGCACTTATGAGGGCACAGGCCATGGAGAGCCCCGCAGGCGCTGGCCTGCTCGGCGACGAGAAGGTCTGGTCCGCCCGCATCTTCAGCGACGGCTGGGTGGACGCTCCGGAGACGATCGAGAGCACCGAGCCGGCGACCGGCCAGGTCCTCGGAACGGCGGGGGCGGGTAACGCCGAGGTCGTGGCCAAGGCCGCGAAGTCCGCGGCGCGCGCCCAGCGCGAATGGGCCGCCGCCCCGATCACAAAGCGGGCCGCGGTCGTGCGCCGCGCCGGCGAGCTGCTCGAGCGTCACCGCCAGGAGCTGATCGGCTGGCTCGTGCGGGAGTCCGGGTCGATCCAGCCGAAAGCCGACAACGAGCTGAGCGCTTCGATCGGCCAGTTCGAGATGGCGGCGTCGCTCGTGTCCCACCCGCTCGGCCACGTGCTCCCCTCCCCCGTGCCCGGCCGCTCGAGCGTGGCGCGCCGGGTGCCGGTCGGAGTGGTCGGCGTGATCTGCCCATGGAACTTCCCGGTCGTTCTCGCCGCACGGTCGGTCGGGCCCGCCCTCGTCCTCGGCAACGCCGTGATCCTCAAGTCCGACCCCAACACTCCCATCACCGGCGGCGTGCTCATGGCTCGGATCTTCGAGGAGGCCGGGCTGCCGGCGGGGCTGCTCCACGTCATCGGCGGCGGCGCCGAGGTCGGACAGGCGCTGGTCGAGGACCCGAACGTCCGAATGATCTCGTTCACCGGCTCCACCGCCACCGGCCGCAAGGTGGGCGAGGCCGCCGGCCGGAACCTGAAGCGGATGGTGCTCGAGATGGGCGGCAACAGCCCGCTGGTCGTGCTCGAGGACGCCGACGTCCAGGCCGCCTCGTCGGCGGGTGCCTGGGGCTCGTTCCTGCACCAGGGGCAGATCTGTCTCGCCGTCAGCCGCCACCTCGTGCACGAGAGCATCGCCGGCGCCTACGTGAAGGCGCTGGCGGAGCGAGCGTCGCACCTGCCGGTCGGCAACCCCGCCACCGAACAGGTTGCGCTCGGCCCGATCATCAACGAGAAGCAGGTCCGGCGCGTGAAACGCATCGTGGACGAGAGCGTCTCCCAGGGCGCGCAGCTGGTGACAGGAGGTACTTGCGAGAAGCTGTTCTTCCAGCCGACCGTGCTGAGCGGCGTGACCCGGTCGATGCCGGCCTTCACCGACGAGATCTTCGGGCCGGTGGCGCCCGTGATAACATTCAAGGACGACTCGGAGGCGGTGGAGCTGGCGAACGCGACCGAGTACGGCCTGGTGGCCGCCGTCCAATCCGGTTCGCCCCAGCGCGCCGCCGCGGTGGCCGCGCAGCTGCGTGCGGGCATGATCCACGTGAACGACTCC
>JBGPYB010000013.1:0-47279 GCA_041493035.1 Vicinamibacteria bacterium
CCTGCACGCGGACCACGAGCAGAACTGCTCGACTTCTGCCATGCGCGGGATCGGGTCCTCGGGTGTCGACCCCTACTCCGCCGCCGCCGGGGCCGTCGCCGCGCTGTACGGTCCGCTCCACGGCGGCGCCAACGAGCAGGTGCTCCGGATGCTCCGGGAGATCGGCTCGAAGGAGAACGTACCGCACTTCGTCAAGGAGGTGAAGGAGAGCGGCGGCGAAGTTCGCCTGATGGGCTTCGGCCACCGGGTGTACAAGAACTACGACCCCCGGGCGCGGATCATCAAGACAATGGCTGACCAGGTGTTCGAGGTGACGGGCAGGAACCCCCTCCTCGACATCGCCCTCGAGCTCGAAAGGATTGCCCTCCAGGACGAGTACTTCCTCAAGCGCAAGCTCTACCCCAACGTGGACTTCTACTCCGGGCTGATCTACCAGGCCATGAACCTCCCTGTGGACATGTTCCCCGTGCTCTTCGCCATCGGGCGGATGTCGGGCTGGCTCGCCCAGTGGCAAGAGCTGGTCGAGGACAAGGAGCAAAAGATCG
Source organism: Vicinamibacteria bacterium (assembly GCA_041493035.1). Classification (GTDB taxonomy): domain Bacteria; phylum Acidobacteriota; class Vicinamibacteria; order Fen-336; family Fen-336; genus JBGPYB01. The sequence continues at coordinate 546 of JBGPYB010000013.1, forward strand.
CCCGGCCCCGGCAGCTCTACTTGGGGCCCGGGAGGCGGGAGCCTGTCCCGAGGAACAAGAGGTCCGTGGAAGGGGTCTACGCGACGGTCTGAACACCGCGGCGAGGGCGGCTTCGGGCTCAGCAAGTTGTACCTGCCCAAGGAGTTTGTATGCGCAAGAAGATCACGATCGTCGGCGCTGGGCGGGTAGGCGAGACAACCGCCCACGTCCTGGAGCAGAGGGCGCTCGGGGACGTCGTCCTGGTGGACGTCGTTCCCAACCTGGCCGAGGGCAAGGCGCTCGACCTCGCCGAGGCGCGCCCCATTGACCGCTCGGACGTCCGGGTCGTCGGGTCGAGCGGCTACGAGGAGAGCCGCGACTCCGCGATCGTCGTCATCACCTCAGGAGTGCCCCGGAAGCCGGGCGAGAGCCGCGAGGACCTGCTCAGGAAGAACATCGCGATCGTCAGGCCGGTCGTGGAGCAGGCCTCGAGGTGCTCGCCCGACGCCTTCATCCTGATGGTGGCGAACCCGGTAGACACGATGGCGTGGGTGGCCCGCGAAGTGACGAATTGGCCCCGCCACCGCGTGTTCGGTATGGCCGGCATCCTGGATACGGCGCGGCTGCGCTCGTTCCTGGCGATGGAGCTGGGCTGCTCGGTGAAGGATGTGAGCGCCCTGGTGCTGGGTGGGCACGGTGACGAGATGATTCCCCTGGTGCGCTGCGCCTCGGTGGGCGGGATCCCCGTCGAGGCCCTCCTCCCCAGAGAGAGGATCGATGCGCTCGTGGCGCGCACGCGCGGGGCGGGCGGGGAGATCGTCAAGATGCTGGGGTTCAGCGCCTACTTCTCGCCCGCGGCGGCCGTCGCCGACATGGTGGAGGCCGTGCTCAAGGACGAGAAGCGGGTGGTGCCCTGCTCGGCGTACCTGGAGGGGGAGTACGGGTGCCGCGACATCTACCTCGGCGTACCGGTGCTGCTCGGTGCGGGCGGCGTCGAGAAGGTGTTCGAGATCGAGCTGAGCCGCGAGGAGAAGGCGATGCTGGACCACTCGGCTCAGCTCTGCTCGGAGTCGGTGGCGGAAGCTCGGCGGCTTCTGGCTCGGGCGGCCTGAGCCATCGGGCTCATGTTGAGCGAGTCGTTCGCGGCCTAAATTCGGCGCAGGAGGGGCCGTGCGATCCTCCGACCTGGCCGGCGGCGCACCGGGCTCTCCCGTCCCCGAGCGGAGGAGGCCATGCCGGCAGCCGAAGACGAGAGCCTGACCTCCCTCGAGGCCCTCTCGATCGCCATCCGGCGGGAGCTGGACTCCCGGGACGTCTACCGAGAGGTCGCCGGCCGGTGCGAGGAGTCGCTCATCCGGCGTCGCTTCGAGCTGCTAGCCGCCGAGGAGGAGCGCCATCACGCGTACTTGGTCGAGAGGTGGCGCGAGATGGCCCGCGGCGTCGAGTTGAAGCTGCCACCCTCAGAGCTTCCCCGTGGGATGGTCACGTGCCAGGAGCGGTCCTCACGAACGCTGCTCGAGATCCTGGACATGGCCATCGAGCAGGAGCGGCACTCGCTGGACTTTTACCTGCGCGCAGCCCAGGAAACCGCGGACCTGTCGGGCCAAGCGATGTTCCGTTTCCTCGCGGACCTGGAACGGCGGCACTCGATGGACCTCGCCCAGGAGCGCGACCTCCTGGTTCGCTACCCGAACTACGGCAGATCCGGGCCGGCGCCGTGGCGCGCCGAGGCCAGCCTCACCGGAGGCGAGAGAAAGGGGACGTGACGTGAAGCCGGGGGAGCTGAGCCGAGGCGAGAGCGAGCTGCGGGCGGCCTTCCTGGCCGAGGTCGAAAGGATTCCGGGCGGCGACCGACTGCGGCGCTGCATCCAGTGCGGGACCTGCTCGGGGAGTTGCCCCGTGAGCCGCGAAATGGACGTCCAGCCCCGGCAGCTCGTCGGGTACTTCCGGGCCGGGGACCTCGAAACGATCCTTCGGAGCCGGACCATCTGGCTCTGCGTCTCGTGCTACGCCTGCACCACGCGGTGCCCGGCTGGCATCAAGGTCACGGACCTGATTTACGCCCTCAAGCGCATGGCCCTCGACCGACGGGTCCAGGCCCGCGACCTCCCCATCTACGTCCTCTCGGAGGAGTTCGTGCGCGTGGTCGGGCGCTACGGGCGCAATCACGAGCTGCGGCTCCTCGCCCGCTATCTCCTGCGTACCGACCCGTGGCGCCTCCTGGCCATGGTCCCCTTGGGCTGGAAGCTGCTCTTGGCGCGGAGGCTGCAGTGGCGGGCCCGGCGGGTCGAGGACTTGGCCGGCTTGCGTCGGATCATCGCCCGGGCCGAGCGGATGGAGGAGATCTACGTCCGCGAGGCCACGCGGTTCGAGGGAACGGTGGGCTACGGCGCCCTGTCCGAGCGGGCCGTGGCCGCCCGAGGCGCGGCATGATTTACGGGTACTACCCCGGCTGCAGCCTGGAAGGGGCCAGCCGTCCCTACGACCGCTCCCTCCGTTTTGTGATGACCGCCCTTGGCCACGAGCTCAAGGAGCTTCGTGACTGGAACTGCTGCGGCGCGACCATGTACATGTCCGTCAAGGAAACGGTCGCGCTCTCGCTCTCGGCCCGCAACCTCGCCCTCGCGGAGCGGAATGGCAACACGCTGGTGACGCCGTGCAGCGCCTGCTACACGATGCTGCTCAAGACACAGAGATGCATGAAGGAGCTTCCGGGACTCCGCCGACAGGTCGACGAGGCGCTGGCGGAGGCCGGGCTCTCCTATCGTCTGGGCGTCCAGGTCCGGCACCCTCTCGACGTGATCGTCAACGACATCGGCGTGGAGGCGGTGGCCCGGAAGGCCAAGCGCCGCCTCGAGGGCCTCCGAATCGCCCCCTACTACGGCTGTCAGATCGTCCGTCCTGGACCCGCTTTCGATGATCCGGACTGGCCCACGAGCATGGACGATCTCTTCGGCGCCCTCGGGGCCGAGTGCGTCTACTACCCGGACCGCGTTCGGTGCTGCGGCGGGATGCTGATGACGACGGATCCGAAGGTGGGCGAGGAGTTGACGCAGAACGTCCTGGACTGCGCGATTCGCAACGGCGCACAGGTGGTGGCGACGACGTGCCCCCTCTGCCAGATGAACTTGGAGACGCTGCAAGCACGGGCTCACGCTCGGGAGGGAGCCATCCCGGTCGTTTTCTTCACCCAGCTCCTCGGCCTGGCTTTGGGTGCGAGCGGCACCGAGATGGACCTGCATCATAGCCTGGTCCCGCTGGGCGCGAGGCTGGAGGAGCTTGCGGGAGCGCCCTCATGAAGGCGAACGGAGACGGGCGGCGGATCGGCTTCTACATCTGCCACTGCGGCTCCAACATCGCCGCTACCGTCGACGTCGCGGCCGTTGCAAATCACGTCGCGGGGCTCTCCGGCGTGGCCGTCTCGCGCCACTACGCCTTCATGTGCTCCCAGCCCGGACAGGACATGATCGCCCGCGACATCCGCGAGGAGAGGCTCGATCGAGTGGTCGTGGCGGCTTGCTCACCCATGATGCACGAGCTGACCTTCCGCAACGCCTGCCAGGGGGCCGGCCTGAACCGCTACTTGTTCCAGATGGCCAACGTCCGGGAACAGTGCGCGTGGGTCCACGCCGACCGGCCCGCGGCCACCGAGAAGGCCAAGTCCCTGGCGCGGGCCGCCGTGGCCCGCGTGGCGCACCAGCGGCCGCTCGAGGCGGCGACGATCCCGGTGAACCCCGACACCTTGGTGATCGGCGGCGGGATCGCGGGGATCCAGGCGGCCCTGGACCTGGCCGAGGCGGGCCGAGAGGTGTGGCTCGTCGAGCGCGAGTCCACCATCGGCGGCAACATGGCCCGCTTCGACAAGACCTTCCCGACCCTCGACTGTGCCTCGTGCATCCTGACGCCGAAGATGGTCTCGGTCGGCCACCGCAAGAACGTCCACATCCTGACGCAGAGTCAGGTGGAGCAGGTGTCGGGCTTCGCCGGCAGCTTCGAGGCCCGCGTCCGCAAGAAGGCCCGCTACGTCAGCGACCAGTGCACGGCCTGCCAGGAGTGCGAAAAGGTCTGCCCGGTCGAGGTGCCGAACGCCTTCGACCTCCTGCTCAAGAAGCGCAAGGCCATCCACAAGGCGTTCCCGCAGGCCGTGCCCAACACGTACCTGATCGACAAGCAGGAGCGGCCTCCGTGCCGAGAGGCCTGCCCGATCGGCCAGGAGGCCGCGGGCTACGTCGCGCTCATCGGCCAGGGGCGCTTCGCCGAGGCCGCGGAGCTGATCCGGATGCGGAACCCGCTGCCCGTCGTCTGCGGGCGCGTCTGCTACCACCCCTGCGAGGCCGAATGCAACCGCGGCTTCGTCGACGAGCCGGTGGCGATCCAGCACCTCAAGCGCTTCGCCCTCGACTGGCAGGAGAAGCACAGTGGCGGCATCCCCGCCCCGCCGCCTCCCACGGAGCGCCGGCCCGAGAAGGTGGCGATCGTGGGGAGCGGCCCCGCCGGGCTCGCCTGCGCCCACGACCTCGCCACCCGCGGCTACCGACCCACGGTCTTCGAGCGCGATGTCGTCCTCGGCGGGATGCTGGCCTTGGGAATCCCCCGCTACCGCCTCCCCCGCGAGCGTCTGCTGCAAGACATCGACTTCATCCGGAGGATGGGCGTCGAGTTCCGGACCGGCGTCGAGGTCGGGCGGGACGTGACGATCGGACAGCTTCGGAAGGAGGGGTACAAGGCGTTTTTCGTCGCCGCCGGAGCCCATGTCGGCGTCCCCCTCGATGTCCCTGGCGAGCGGCTGGCCGGCGTCATGCAGGGAGTCGAGTTCCTGAGGCGCCACGCCCTGGGGATCCCGCCGGCGGTCGGCCGCAACGTCGCCGTCGTGGGAGGCGGGAATACCGCCGTGGACGCGGCGCGGACGGTGCTACGGGAGGGAGCCGAGCACGTCACGATCCTCTATCGAAGGACACGGGCCGAAATGCCGGCCGTCGAGCACGAGATCGCGGACGCCGAGGCCGAGGGCGTCCGCTTCGCGTACCTCAGGGCGCCCCTCGAGGTGCTGGGCGAGGACGGCCGCGTCAGCGGCCTGCGCTGCGTCGAAATGGAGTTGGGCGAACCCGACGCCTCGGGGCGGAGGCGTCCTGTGCCGGTTCCGGGATCGGAGCACACCCTGTCCTTCGACACGGTCCTCGTGGCCATCGGCCAGAGTCCCGATCTCTCGTTGCTCGGGGGCGAAGGCCTGAAGCTCGACCGCCGCGGGACACTCGAGGCGAACGGTGAGACGTTTGCGACGAGCGTTCCAGGGGTCTTCGGCGGGGGCGACGTCGTCTTCGGCCCGGCGACGGTCATTGCCGCGATGGGCGCTGGCAAGCGCGCCGCCGAGGCGATCGACAAGTACCTTCGCGGCGAGCCGCTCACGGACTTCCACACCCACGCCGTTCCCACGCAGATCCGCCGCGGCGAGTCCTTCCGGCCCCACCCCTACGCCCCGCCCTACACTCAGACACCCAAGAGGCCGCGGCAGGCCATGCCCAAGCTCCCCGCTCCCGATCGAGCCCAGGGCTGGGAGGAGGTCGAGCTGGGGTTCACCGAAGAGCAAGCCGTCGCCGAGGCACAGCGCTGCCTGCACTGTGGAGTCTGCGTGGATTGCTATCAGTGCGTGAAGGCGTGCCAGCCCGGCGCCGTGGACCACGCGATGAAAGACGAGGTGCTCGATCTCAAGGTCGGTCAGGTCCTCGTCACCACGGGCTACGACCTCTTCGACCCCCGCCGGATGGCGCAGTACGGCTACGGAAGGCTCGACAACGTCGTCACCAGCCTCGAGTTCGAGCGGATGCTGGCCTCGACGGGGCCCACCGGTGGCCGGTTGGCGCTCAAGAACGGGGAGGAGCCCCGGGCCGTCGCCATCGTCCACTGCGTGGGCTCCCGGGACGAGAACTACCATCGCTACTGCTCGCGCGTGTGTTGCATGTACGCGCTCAAGTTCGCCCACCTCGTCCATGACCGCACGAGAGCCGCCGTGTACGAGTTCTACATCGACATGCGCGCGTATGGCAAAGGGTACGAGGAGTTTTACGGCCGCGTCCTGGCCGAGGGAGTGAACGTCATTCGGGGCAAGGTGGCCGAGGTCTTCGCGGCCCCCGACGCGCCTCCGGGCGAGGGGCACCTGATCGTGCGGGCCGAGGACACCCTTCTCGGCAAGCAGCGCGAGATTCCGGTGGACATGGTGATCCTGTGCTGCGCCCTGGAGCCGGCCCAGGGGATCGAGGCGCTCCGACGGACCCTGCACCTGAGCCAAAGCCCCGACGGCTTCCTGCTCGAGCGCCACCCCAAGCTCGACCCGACCGGGACCGCCAGCGACGGCATCTTCGTCGCGGGGTGCGCTCAGGGGCCGAAGGACATCCCGGACACAGTCGCGCAGGCCTCGGCGGCGGCCTCGCGGATGCTCGGCCTCATTGCCCGCGGCGAGATCGCGGTGGACCCGATCAAGGCGCGGGTCGAACCTGAGCTGTGCGGGGGCTGCCGGATCTGCAACAACGTGTGCCCCTACAACGCCATCCGCTGGCTCGAGGACGAAAAGGTGGCCGAGGTCCTCGACGCCGTCTGCAAGGGGTGCGGCACCTGCGTCGCCGCCTGTCCCGCCGGAGCGATCACCGGCCTCGGCTTCAGTGACGAGCAGATCTACGCCGAGATCGACGGGCTGCTGGGGACGCCGGAGGCCGCATCCCGCGTACCCACGACCCTGGAGGCGAGGCCGTGACCGAGACGCGCTTCGAGCCCCGGATCGTGGCGTTCCTCTGCAACTGGTGCGCGTACTCGGGGGCGGATCTGGCCGGCGTTTCGCGCATCCCATCCTCACCGTGCGTGCGGGCGATCCGGGTCATGTGCACGGGGCGGATCGACCCGGGCTTCGTTCTCCACGCCTTCGCCTCCGGTGCCGACGCCGTCTTGCTCGCGGGCTGCCACCCTGGCGATTGCCACTACTCGGAGGGGAATTACAAGTGCCTGCGGCGGGCCCTGGCGCTGCGGCGGCTTCTTCGCGCTTTCGGCGTGGAAGAGGACCGCGTGCGCCTCGAGTGGATCTCCGCTTCGGAGGCGGAGAAGTTCGCCCAGGTCACCCGGGAGATGGAAGAGGCGGTCCGCCGCCTGGGACCGCTTCGCTTGAACGGCGGGGCGGGACCGACGGAGGGAGAAAGCAAGGAGAGCGGCCGTGCCGAAGCCTAAGCTGGCCATCTACTGGGCCGCGAGCTGCGGGGGCTGCGAGATCGCCATCCTCGACCTCAACGAGAAGGTCCTCGAGGTCGAGAAGGCCTTCGACATCGTCTTCTGGCCCGTGGCCCTCGACGTCAAGTACGCGGACCTCGAAGCCATGGCGCCGGGCAGCATCGACCTGTGCTTGTTCAACGGCGCGATCCGATCCTCCGAGAACGAGCATCTGGCCCGGATACTCAGGGACCGGGCCAAGACGCTGGTGGCGTTCGGCTCCTGCGCGCACGAGGGGTGCATCCCGGCTCTCGCCAACACGACTACGAGGGACAGGATCCTTGGCATCGTCTACCGCGAGACCCCATCCACCGTGAACGCAGACGGGACGTTGCCAGCGAGGATCTCCCTGCTGCCGGAGGGCGAGGTCGAGCTGCCGGAGCTGTGGGATGAGGTGAAGGCCCTCGACCAGGTCGTGACCGTGGACTACTACGTCCCCGGCTGCCCTCCGCAGCCCCACCGGATCTGGGAGGTCGTGGAGCTGGTGGCCTCGGGCGCTCCGCTTCCGCCAAAGGGGAGCGTGATCGGAGCCGGGCAGGATACCTGCTGCGAGGAGTGTCCGCGAACCCGCGAGGAGAAGCGGATCCGGCGCTTCGTCCGGCCCCACGAAGTGATCGCCGACCCCGCGCGGTGCCTGCTCGACCAGGGCCTCGTCTGCCTGGGGCCGGCCACGCGCTCCGGCTGCGGGGCGCTGTGCCCGCAAGCGGGCATGGCGTGCCGCGGGTGCTACGGACCACCGCCCGGTGTCCAGGACCAGGGCGCGAAGATGATCTCGGCGCTCGCTTCGGTGATCGACTCCACGGACGAGCAGGAGATCGGCATGATCCTGGATCAGATCCCGGACCCGGTGGGAACCTTCTACCGCTTCAGCCTGGCCCACTCGCTCCTGCGGAGGGTCCGGCAGTGAAGACCGTCAGCATCAATCCGGTGACCCGCCTCGAGGGGCACGGCCGGATCGACATCTTCCTGGACGACGAGGATCGTGTCGCGAACGCCTACTTCCGGATCCCCGAGTTACGCGGCTTCGAGGCCTTCTGCGTGGGACGTCCGGTGGAGGAGATGCCGAGAATCACGACGCGGATCTGCGGCGTCTGCCCCGAGGCGCACCACATGGCGAGCGCCAAGGCCTGCGATGCCGTGTACCACGTGGAGATCCCTTCGGCCGCCCGAAAGCTGCGCGAGCTGCTCTACAACACGTTCTACGTGGCCGACCATGCAGTCCACTTCTACATCCTCTCCGGTCCCGACTTCGTCGTTGGGCCGGACGCCCCCGTCGAAGAGAGGAACATCTTCGGCCTGATCCGCAAGGTGGGAGTCGAGACCGGTCGCAAGGTCCTCGAGGCCCGCGCCAAGGCCCAGGAGCTGATCAAGACGCTGGGCGGCAAGTCCATCCACCAGGTCACTTCGCTGCCGGGAGGCGTCAGCCGCGGCCTCTCGGAGGACGAACGGAGACGCGCCGAGCAGATCTGCGGCGACCTCGTGGAGTTCGCCAAGTTCACCTTGAAGATCCTCGACGACGTGGTGCTCTCCAACCGGAGTTACCTCGATCTCATCCTCTCCGACGCCTTCCGCCACGAGACCCACTACATGGGCCTGGTGGACGAGCGCAACCGCCCGAACTACTACGATGGCACGATCCGGGTCGTGGACACGAAGGGGAAGGAGATCGAGCGCTTCGCCCCCGCGGAGTATCTGGACCACGTGGCCGAGCATGTCGAGCCTTGGTCCTATCTCAAGCTCCCCTACCTGAAGCGCATCGGATGGAAGGGGCTCACGGACGGGCCGGAGAGCGGCGTCTACCGCGTCGCGCCCCTCGCCCGCCTGAACGTGGCTGATGGCATGTCGACCCCCCTGGCCCAGGAGCAGTACGAGCGGATGATGACCACCCTTGGAGGGCCGCCGGTCCACAACACGCTGGCCTACCACTGGGCGCGCGTGATCGAGATGGTCAACGCGGCGGAGAAGGCCCTCGAGCTGGCCCGGGACCCGGAGGTGACGAGCCCGGAGATTCGCCGCGTGCCCACGGCGCACCCCACCGAGGGCGTGGGCGTCGTCGAGGCGCCGCGAGGCATCCTCTTCCATCATTACGTGACCGACGAACGGGGCATTCTGACGAAGGTCAACCTCATCGTGGGGACGACCAACAACTATGCGGCGATGAACCTCTCCATCAGGAAAGCGGCCGAGGCTCTCATCCAGCCGGGCAAGAAGCTCACTGCGGGCGTCCTCAACCGGATCGAGATGGCGTTCCGGGCCTACGATCCCTGCTTCGGCTGCGCGACCCACGCCATGCCCGGACACATGTCCCTCGATGTCACGCTTCGGGATTCGCAGGGGCGCATCCTCGACCGCCTCGTGCGAGGGTAGGCGGCGGTGGCCCGCACACTCGTCCTCGGCCTGGGCAACGAGTTGCTCCGCGACGATGGCGTCGGCCTTCGCGCCGCCCGGAGAGTGGCGGAGCTGGCCGGCGATCGCGCCGACCTCGCCGAGGCTTGCCTCGCGAACGCAGACCTGCTGCCGATCGTCTCCGGACGCGAACGGCTCATCGTCGTCGACGCCTACGTCTCGTCTACCGATCCGCCTGGGACAGCGGTCCGCGCCACGCCCGCCGATCGACCGGCAGGCTTCGGCTATCGATCCTTCCACACGCTCCCCTTCGACGAGGTGCTCGCGCTCGGCCATCTCCTCGGCCTGCCAATGCCGGAGCAGGTGGTGATCCACGGCCTCTGCGTCGAGGACGCCTCGACCTTCGGGGACGACCTCAGCCCGGCCCTGGCTGCCGCCTGGCCAGCCTGGGCCGAGGAGATCGCCCGACAGGAGTTCAGCTTGCCTTCGCCTCGGCAGGCCAAGCCCCACTCGCTCATAACTCCTATGCAGAATGAAGGGATCAGCCGTAGGGTCAATGGATCGCGCCGGTGGCTGAACCCCTCCTCGGGGCGCTGCGCCTCGCCAACCCTCAGGTAGACCGCCAGTTCCAGGATGCGCCTCAACGAGAGCCCTGCTGGCCCCGATCTTGCTGTTTCCCCCTGTCACAGCTCCAGAGTCGCGAGTTCTCGAATCGATGGGAGGGGTGATGGTGCGAGCGAGGGTGCGAACGGGAAGGATCGCAGGCGTGGCGGTGCTCTCGGGCGCGTTGGCCCTCCTGGACGCCGGCCAACTCTCGGCCCAAGGCAACACCGGTTCGCTGCGCGGCATGGTGCTGGATGAACAGCGCCTCGCCATCCCGCATGCCACGCTGCGGATCGAGGATCTGAACGGCGGCCTGCGGCGATCCATCGAGACGAGGGGCGGCTCCTTCGAGTTCGCCGCCCTGCAGCCGGGCGAGTATCGGCTCACCACGGAGGCCGGCGGCTTCCAGTCCAAGCAGGTTCGGGTCCGGATAGAAGTCAACCAACGGGTGCGACTGGACCTGACCCTCGCAGCGAAGGGCCTGGAGGAGAGCGTCGACGTCGTGGAGACGACACCGCTGCTGCACGCGAACGATGCCGCGTTGGGCAGCGTGGTCGACGAACAGCAAGTCGCGAAGCTGCCCCTCAACGGCCGCCAGTTCCTCGAGCTGGCCCTGCTCGTGCCCGGCGTCCACACGTCCCACGGCACCCAGACGGGGAGCACGAGCGCGCTCTATTGGCGGCCGGGACAGAACTCCGCTGTGAGCATCGCCGGAGGCCGGCCGAACTCGAACACCTATCTGCTCGACGGCACGACGAACACCGATCCCGCTTTCAACACCTACGTCATCAGCCTGCCGCCCGATAGCATCCGGGAGTTTCAGATACAGACCGGCACCTACACGGCTGAGCTGGGCGGCGCCGGCACGGGACAGGTCAACGTCGTCACCAAGTCCGGGACGAACAAGATGCGCGGGACCGTCTACGAGTACCTCCGCAACAGCGCGTTCGACGCCCGCCTCTTCACGAGCCCGGGGGAGCTGCCTCATTTCTCGCAAAACCAGTTCGGCGGCACGTTGGGCGGACCCCTTCGAACGGGCCGCACCCATTTCTTCATCGGCTACGAGGGCTTCCGCAGCGTGCAAGGCCAGTCCATGCTGATGACTGTTCCGAACGAAGCGTGGCGGACCGGAGACTTCAGCGGCGGTCCCCCGATCTATGATCCCGCCACGGCTCGGCCCAACCCGGCCTTCGACCCCACCCGACCCGAAAGCCCGACGAACCCACGCATCATCCGGGACCAGTTCCCGAACAACCAGATCCCGGCCAATCGCATCAATCCCGTTTCGCGCGCCGTCCTCGACCAGTTCGTCCCGATGCCCAACATGATGGAGGGCGAAGGGAGGATGGGGATGGGGGACTCGAGCAACTACCTGGACACACGAGCCCAACGTCTCCACTCGGACCAGTTCAACGTGAGGCTCGACCGCAGCTTCTCGAACGGGGCGTCGGCCTTCGCCCGCTACAGCTACAGCAAGGAGGACGGATTCACTCCGGAGAACTTGCCCGGCTTCGGCGCCAACCACGACAACAAGGTCCAGAACCTCACCCTCACCTCCATCAACCCGATCAGCTCTCGCTTCGTGAGCGAGCTGCGCTTCGGCTTCCAAAAAATGCAGCTCCACCGTCTTGGCGAAAATGCCAACGGCACCGACTGGGTGAGCGTCCTGGGCATCCCAGGCGTGGGTTTCGGGGGACCAGAGGCCTACGGCCTTCCTCGTTTCACCGTGCAAGGACAGGAGCCCTTCGGTGACGCACTCCTGTGCACGCCCTGCCAGTACTCGGACTCCGTCTATCAGATCGGCGAGCACATGACTTGGCTCAAGGGAAGCCACTCCCTGAAGTTCGGCGGTGACGTCCGCTACTTCAAATGGGACATGCTGGGCTTCTTCCAGAACAGGGGCTTCTTTTCCTTCACGCCGGGGTTCACGACGCGGACGGCGACCAACGATGGAACCGGAAACGCTCTCGCCAGCTTCCTGCTCGGCCTGCCGGTCATCGCCCAGCGCCAGGCGGGGCTTCCGTCGATGAACATGCGGCAGACCGCCCTCGACGCCTTCGTCCAGGACGACTGGCGCGTGTCGGAACACCTGACGCTGAACCTCGGGTTGCGCTACGAGTTCAAGACGTCTCTCCACGACGTCAACAAGGTCCTCACCAACCTCGACTGGATCAACGGGACGCCGATGGCCTACGTCGGTGGACAGGCCGGGTATCCTGAAGGGCTGGCTTTCGCGGACAAGAACAACCTGGCGCCCCGCGTCGGCGTCGCCTTCGCGCCCGGTTCGGGAAAGAACGTGCTCAGGGCCGGCTACGGCACTTTCTATTCCTATTCCGACATGAACCTCTGGTGCAATCAGGTGCACAACGTGCCTTTGGTGTTTCCGCAGATCATCCAGAGCAACAACTTCACTCCTTCAATCAACGGGTTCGGCTTCGCCCCTCCGGTGCTCGGCAAGACCCGCGTGGCCTTCACGGCCTTGGATCCGCACGCCAAGACACCGCTGATCCAACAGGCGAGCGCCACCTTCGAGAGGCAGCTCGGCCAGAACACGATGGTGCAGGTCGGGTACATGGGCGCCTGGGGCCGCAACCTCGACCGGGCGGTGCTCGTGAACAACGCACCGACACCCTCCTCGGCGGCGCTGCAGCCGCGGCGGCCCGTGCAGACGATCTCCTTCGTGCCGGGAACCGTGCTGCCGCCGCAGTTCGAGGGCGCCGGCCTCACGTTTCCCGTGGGGCCGATCAACCGGCTCGTGAATATCGGCCGGTCCGAGTACGGCGCCGGCTGGATCCTGGCGAGGCGAACGTTCTCGAACGGCCTCAGCTTTCTCGCGAACTACACCTACGCGCGGAGCTACAGCGACTCACCAGCGTTCCGCTCACCCGCCATGGAGTCCGAGGTGCCGCAGAACAGCTACGATCTCGCCGCCGAGTGGAGCCGGGACGGTTGCGACATCCGACACCGCTTCGTCACCAGCGTGTTGTACAAGATCCCCTTCACCTCGGGTGGGGCCAAGGGCGGCTCCCGCTTCCTGCGCCACGTCTTCGGGGACTGGGAGGTCGCCATGATCTACCAGGCCCAGAGCGGCTTTCCGTTCACGATCGGCGCCGTCGGCGATACGGCCAACGTCGGCGCCCTCCTGAACGTGAACCCGATCCGGGCCAACACCGTTCCCGGCCAGGATCCGAACCTGCCTGGCGGTGAACGAAGCACCGACCGTTGGTTCAACACAGATGCTTTCACGACACCCCCGGCCTTCACCTTCGGGAACGCGGGCCGGAACACGATGACCGGGCCGGCGCTCCAGAAGGTGGACCTGGCCCTGGAGAAGAGGATCCCCACCGGCGGCGAGAGAGCACTCTTGTTCCGAACCGAGGTCTTCAACCTGTTCAACCACACGAACCTCGGCACTCCGGAACGGTTCGTCAACACGCCGCAGTTCGGGACGATCATCATGGCGGCCACCCCAGCGCGGCAGATCCAGTTCGTCCTGCGTTATATGTTCTGAACCCGACGAGGCAATTGAAACGGGACGGGACGTTCAGCTCGAACCCTTCCTGCCAACCCGGCTGGACGCCGAGCACATCACGCTACACCTCGGAAGGGCCTGGGGGGTGCGCCATCCGCCGCCACAAGTCGAGGACGCCCAGCTCCACCGCCCAGCGTTCGACGTAGCCACGGTCTAGGGCCTGGCCGCAGACCTCCAGCACGCCCGCCACGTCGGCAAGCTGTTTCGCCGAGCCGCCCCCTTTGCGCGCCCATTCCAGTTTCGCCAGGACGGTGTCCTCGGGGCTCGCCAGGGCCACTCGGACGCCGTCCGCCACCGTCGCGTCACGACGGCGGCTCAGCTCTTCCCTGCTGAAGGGACGGTCTTTCCGGATGATGAAGTCGATCTTGGCGGCGGTCCCCATCTCGACGGCGTTGAACTGACGTCGGCGCCGCAGGGCCTGGCGCGCGGTTTCCTCGTCCACGTAGAACCCGGCGCCGGAGAGCCCGGCGACCAGCCGTGCCAGTGCAGCGGGATCGGGGTCGATGACGAGGTCAATGTCTTGCGTGGTTCGCGGGCGGCCGTGATGACTGCTCGCCATGGAGCCGGTCACCATGTAGGGGATGGCCGACTCCTCCAGGATACGTACGACCCGGGAAAGGGCCTCGCCCTCCGGCGTCACGGATCGACCAGCGCACGACCGGGCCAGACCCGGCGGGTGAGCTTGTCGCCCAGTAGAAGCCGGAAGAGCGCGAAACGCACCCGCTCCTCGCTGTAGTTCGGGTGCCGCGAGCGGATACCGGCCGCCGCTGTCTCCCGCGCGATCTTGTTGAGACGGAACACGACCTCCGTCCGCTCCTCCCCGCTCATACGCCGGTATGCTTCGGTCTGCGCAGCGTGGGCTTCGGAAGACGTGTCCAACGGGATGCGGGCCATACCCGCGGAAGCGTACCACCCCGCGCCCTGTTCGGCATCGCCGCTGCCGTCTCTCCGCTCTTCGACACCGCGTGCCACGCGCGGGTCGCCGGTGGGCCATGGCATCGGAACCAAACCGAAGCGCGTCCGGAACACGAGAACCGAGCTTCCGCGCCCCCTGGGCCCATGGATCAAGTGATCCATTGACTCGGGGCCGGGGGCTTCTCCAGCATGACCTGTCGGAGTTCGTGGCCCACCGGTGCGCGGCTCCGAGCGGCCGGCAGCGAGAGCGCCGACCGGGGAGGCGATCCGATGAGGGCCCTGGTCCTCGGCTGCGGCGAGATGGGCGAGGTCGCCGCCCGCGACTTGCATCGCCACGGCGAACTCGACACGATTCGGGTGGCCACGCGCACGCCGGAGCGCGCGCGGGGCCTGCTGAGCGACCTCGCGGGACGCCCCGCCCTCGAGTTCGCCGGCGTCGACGCGGGCGACGAGGACGCCGTGCTCCAGCTGATGCGCGGCTGCGAAGTCGCCGTCAACTGTGTCGGCCCCAACTACAAGTACGAGCTGCCGGTGGCGCGCGCCGCGATCCGGGCCCGCGTTCCTCTCGTAGACATCAACGACGACCACGAGACCACGCTCTCGATGCTGGAGCTGGACGAGCGCGCGCGGGCGGCCGGCATCGTGGTGGTGTTGGGCCTCGGCGCCAGCCCCGGCGTCAACAACGTGCTGGTGCGGGCAGCCGCCAACCAGCTCGAGGAAGTGGATGAGATCCACACCTCGTGGATCATGAGCGCCGCCGACCCCGGTGGCCTCGCGTTGAGCTATCACCTGCTCCACTCGCTCTCCGGTCGCGCCCTCACCTGGCGCGACGGGCGGATGCTGGAGGCCGCTTCCTTCGTGGACGGGTGCGAGGCGATCGACTTCCCCGAGCCCGTAGGTCGACTCGATGTGTTCCACGTGGGCCACCCGGAGCCGATCACGCTGGCGCGCGCGTTCCCGCGGGCACGCGTCGTCGACGACAAGGCGTCGTTCCAACCGCCGCTGGTCAACGATGTGATCCGCTCGCTGGGCCGCATGGTGCACGAGGCCCCTGGCCTCGTGCCCTGTGGCGGCAGCCTGGTCGACCCGATGGACTTCGCCGCCGCCTACCTCCGCATTTATTGCAAGAGCCTCAGGGGAGTGGGCGCCGACGGAGCCCTGCGCGTCGAGGTTATCGGCCGTCTCCGTGGAAAGCGCCGCCGCGTCGTCTTCGCCTGTGCCGGCCGCCTCGGTCAAGGCACCGGAGTCCCGGCCTCCATCGGCGCGCTGATGATCCTCCATGGCAAGGTCCCCAAGACGGGCGTGCTCCCTCCGGAGGACTGCATCGAGCCGGAGGAGTTCCTCTACGAGCTCTTCAACCGCCGCAATCTCGCTCAGTTGCTCGGTTGGGCCGAGGACCTCGAGCCGGCTCCGGAGGAATCCGTGCCGGTCTAGCCGCAACGCACGCGGCTCGAGCGAGGAGCACCGACGTGGACCTCTTCGAGCGGTGCCGGGCCTTCTACGCGGATCCCCACTACGCCCAGGGCCTGGGCTGGCCCGCCAACCCGCGCACCCTCGAGGCCGTCGGCCTCTATCCCTACTTCATCCCGATCGAGCGGCCCGAAGGAACCGAGGCAGTGATTCAGGGCCGGCGGGTCCTGATGCTCGGCTCCAACAACTACCTCGGGCTCACCACGCACCCGGAAGTCCAGGAGGCCGCCCAGACGGCGATCCGACGCTACGGCACCGGGTGCACCGGATCACGCTTCCTGAACGGCACGCTGGAGCTGCACGAGCGCCTCGAAGAGCGCCTGGCCCGGTTCGTCGGCAAGCAGCGGGCACTCGTCTTTTCCACGGGGTTCCAGACCAACACCGGGACGCTGGCGGCGCTGCTCGGCAAAGGCGACATGGTCGTGGCCGACAAGGAAGTCCACGCGAGCCTGATCGACGGCATCCGCATCGCGCACGAACGCGGGACGGAGTCCGCGTTCTTCCGGCACGGTCAGGTCGCCCATCTGGAGCGGATCCTGCGGAACGCGCCGGCGGAACAGGCCAAGCTCGTGGTGGTGGACGGCGTCTTCAGCATGGGGGGCGACGTGGCGCCGCTGCCGGAGATCGCGGCCGCGTGCCGGCGCCACGGGGCTCGCCTCTTCGTCGACGACGCTCACGGCCTGGGCGTGCTGGGCGGGGGGCGCGGGACGGCCGCCCAACTGGCTTGCACGGAGGCCGTGGACGTGATCATGGGGACGTTCAGCAAGTCCCTCGCCTCGGCCGGCGGCTTCATCGCGGGCTCGCGCGAGGTCATCCACTTCGTGCAGCACTTCGCGCGGCCGTTCATGTTCAGCGCCAGCCTGCCGCCCGCGAATGCAGCCACGGTGCTCGCCTGCCTGGACGTGATCGAGCGCGAGCCGGAGCGCGTCGCACGGGTCAACCGGCTCGCGGACCGCCTTCGCGAAGGGCTGCGCGCGCAGGGTTGGGACGTCGGGCACAGCAGCGCCGCGATCGTTCCAGTCGTCATCGGCGATCAGTTCCGGACCGTGCAGGCCTGGAAGGCGCTGTTCGGCGCGGGCGTCTACACGAACGCGGCGCTGCCCCCGGCGGTGCCGGCCGTGCGCTCGCTGCTGCGAGCCAGTTGCATCGCCACCCACACCGACGCGCACGTGGAGAGAGCGCGCGCGGCGTTCGCAGCGCTCAGGGAAAAGGTCTTGCTGCGGAGCACGCAGCGCGAGGAGGTCCCATGCTCGACGTGAGACCCGACACCCGGCGGATGTTCCGGCTGCCCTGGACGTCGGCGGACAACGCCATGACGTGGCTCGAGCCCACGCGAGCCTGCAACATCACCTGCGACGCGTGCTTCGCGCTGAACGATCGGGCTAGCGAGAAGAGCCTCGACCGCATCCGCCACGAGCTGGACGTGCTGCTCGACAAGCGGCGCTGTGACGCGATGCTGATCGCAGGCGGCGAGCCGCTCACGCATCCACTCATCGTGGACGTGGTGCGGATGGTCAAGCAGCGAGGCGTGAAGCCCGTGCTGATCACGAACGGCGTCGGCGTCGATCGCCCGCTCGTGCGGGAGCTCAAGCGCGCCGGGGCCTACGGCTTCACCTTCCACGTGGACAGCCACCAGGACCGGCCCGGCTGGAAGGGTTCATCCGAGGCCGAGCTGAACGAGCTGCGCGACCGATTGGCCGGTATTCTGTACGCCGAGAGCGGGCTCACCTGCGCCTTCAACACCACGATCTTCCCCGACACCCTTGACGCTGTCCCCGACATCGTGCGCTGGGCCGTAGCGCGTCCCGAGCGCGTGCACATCCTGACGCTCATCTGCGTGCGTATGCTGGAGAAGGACGGACCCTGGCGCTTCGTGGCGGGGGGCCGTGAGGTGGACATGAGCGGCTCCCCCTACGTCACCTCGCTCGATTGCGGGCACTTGACGGCCGAGGACATCTATTCGCGCATTCGCAGCGTCCTGCCGGACTTCGAGTTCTGCGCGTTCCTGGGGGGCACCGTGCACTCCGATTCGCTGAAGTGGGTGATCGGGTGCCGGCTGGGCTCTCGCCGGCGCAGCTACGGCAACGCCGGCCGGCGCTTCATGGAGGTGATGCAGCTCGGGCATCGCCTCACGCACGGCCGCTACCTCGCCTACTCGAGCCCGGCCTCGGCAGGCCTCGGGCAGCTCGCGCTGCTGCTCGGCGTGCTCGACCCGGAGTTGCGGGCGACGGCGCGTCGCTATCTCGCCGACGTCTTGCGCCACCCGAGCGTGCTCTTCTCGCGCCTCCACGTGCAGAGCCTATCGGTCGTGCAGCCGGCCGACATCCAGCCGGACGGCGAGATGGACACCTGCGATGGCTGCCCGAACCGTACCTTCTGGAACGAGCTGCTAGTGCCGGCGTGCCGGCTCGAGGAGTACAAGCTGTTCGGCGGGCCTCTGCGCGCTGTGCCCCGCACCGACGTGCAGAGGCCCTCATGACGGCGATCGCGCTCCCGCCGCAGGCCGCGACGGTCACGGTGTGCCCCGTGGCTTCGCGAGGCGAGCGCTCGGCCTTCATCCGCCTGCCGTGGGATCTGCACCGCGGCCACCGGCAATGGGTGCCGCCTCTGCTGTCGGACGAGGAGGGCTTCCTCGATCCGCGACGCAACCCGGCGCTCTCCTACTGCGACGTCTCGTCCTGCCTGGCCTGGCGCGAGGCGCGGCCAGTCGGACGCGTGATGGGCATCGTCAATCGCCGGCACAACGCGCTCGCGAACGCCCGGACGGCGCGCTTCGGCCTGCTGGAGTGCCCGGAGGACCTCGGGGTCGCGGAAGCGCTGCTGGCGCACGTCGAGACGTGGGCGCGCAGCCTCGGAATGCAGCGCGTCGTGGGTCCGATGGGCTGCACGGACCAGGACCCCGAAGGCCTCCAGGTGGAGGGCTTCGAGCACGAGCCGACGCTCGCGACGTACGTGAACTTCGCGTACCTCCCGCGGCTGGTTGAGGCAGCGGGCTACGTCAAGGAGGTCGACTACGTCGTCTACCGGCTCCCGGTGCCCGACCCCGTGCCACCCGTCTACCTCCGCCTGGGCGAGCGGCTGATCCGAAGCGGCGCGTACGCACTCGTGGAGCCTCGCACGCGCCGCGAGCTGCGGGCGCTCGTTCGCCCGATCCTGAAGCTCATGGCCGACACCTTCCGCGACGCCTATGGGTTCGTCCCGCCGGACGAATCCGAGATGGAGGCTCTGGCGCGCCGGTACGCGCCGCTGCTGGATCCGCGCTTCGTGAAGGCGGTGCGCTGCGGCGACAACGTCGTGGGCTTCATCGTGGGCATGCCCAACATGGCCGAGGGCCTGCGCAGGGCCAATGGCCGGCTCTTGCCGTTCGGCCTGCTGCACCTGCTCCGGGCGGCACGGCGCTCCCGGCAGCTCGACCTCCTGGTGGGCGGCGTCACGGCGGAATGCCGCGGGCGCGGCGTCGACGCGCTGCTCGCGGCTGCCATCTTCGGCAGCGCACGGAAGGCCGGCATGACCGTGCTGGACAGCCACCACGAGCAGGAGACCAACACCCGAATGCGCGCGGAGATGGAGCGGCTCGGGGCGCAGGTCTACAAGCGCTACCGGATCTATGGGAAGGCCCTCGGCTACGGCCGCACCTGATCGGGCGGGCTCGAAGGCGTTCCGCCACCCCGGGCCGCGATCCTGCGGCAGCGAGTCCTGGCATCCGGGCTCGACGCGTCCGGCCCCCGGGGGCGGCGCTCGGCGCTCCTTCGCGCGGGAGCTGAGCCGTTGGCGGGGCTACATTTCGACCGCATCGGCCGGCCGGCTGCGCGAGTGGGCGCCCGCTCTGGTGCTGTCGGGCTACGGGGCGGCCCTGGCCGTTCTCGGGGCGGTAAGAGCGGACCACTTGCTGCTCGGCGGCCTGAGCCTCGTCGTCTACCACGCGGCCCATGCGGAACGCCGTATGTTCAGCTTCCTCTTCCCCGCGATCCTCACCGGCGTGATCTACGACAGCCAGCGCTTCTGGGGAAATCTCCTCCGGGCACGCATTCGCGTGAGCGAGCCCTATCAACTCGAGCAGGCCCTGTTCGGCATTCCCACCGACCGGGGCACGCTGACCCCGAACGAGTGGCTCCAGCGGATCGTACATCCTGCGCTCGACCTGGTCACCGGCTTCGCCTACCTCACCTTCATCGGCGTCTTCATCGCAACGGCCGCCTACTTCGTGTTCTGGATCCGGAAGAGCGGCAGCGCCCGCGTCATGTGGGCGTGCTTCTGGCTCAACTGCCTGGGCTTCTCGACCTACTACTGGTACCCCGCCGCTCCACCCTGGTACCTCGAGGCCTACGGGCTCGGGCCCGCGCGACTCGACGTGCCACCCTCGATCGCAGGATGTCTGCGCTTCGACGGGCTTCTCGGCATCAGCCTGTTCGGCAACATGTACGCTCGTGCGGCAGTTGTGTTCGGAGCCATCCCGTCGCTGCACGTTGCGTACCCGCTGCTGACCGCGTGCTACGCGTTTCAGCTCGGACACCTGCGGGCGTTCAGCGTCTTCTTCTACCTGCTCATGTGCTTCTCCGCGGTCTACTTGAACCACCACTACGTCCTGGACCTCGTCTGGGGCTCGGTCTACGCGATCGTCATCTATGGCGTCGTGGAGGCTGTGGGGCGCAGGGGGGCCGTGATCCGCAGCCACGGCTAGGGAGGGCGCCTTCAGCAGCCTTCCTTCTTCTTCTTCGGAGGCGTCGACGTGGCCCCGGCGGCGGCGGCGGGCGCTTCGACCTTCGGCATCTCGGGCATCTTGGCCGCCACGGTCTGCGTGCCTCCCGCCTGGGGCGAGCCGCCGAAGAACTTCGCCAGGGCCGCTGCGCGCTCGAAACGCGCGCGCTCCTGCGGCGTCGCGTTCTCCGCGAGTGTCGGGAACAGGATGTCCTCCTTCCATTGGTCGAGGCCGCCCTTCAGCGTGTAAGCGTTCTTGAAGCCCTTCGCCCGCAGGAGCATCCACGCCTGGGAGGCGTGGATACCGCCCTCGGAGTAGAGGACGATCTTCTCGTTGGCCAGGAGGGGGGCGTCGGGCAGCGCGGTCAACGTCACATTCTCGGCGGTCGGAATGTGGTACTCGGCGTATTCCTTCTCGCTGCGGAGGTCGATCAGTCGGTAGTCCGCATGACCAGCGACGATCCAGCCGCCCAGCTCCCCGGCCGTGACGTGGTCACCCTCCTTGTCGATGATCGTCGCCAGCTCCTTGACGTCCAACGTGATGACGTTGCCGCGGTTGGGCCGGGCGAACAGGGCCAGGAGGCCGAGGGTCAGGGCCCCCGCCGCGAGCTTCTGGTTCAAGGAGAGCCTCGACCAGCTCCAACGCATCGCCATTCCTAGCTCCTCTCGCCCCTGGCTCCAAAGTGGGCTTCGACGAGCCCCGCTCCGTAGAAGCCAGCCAGCGCCATGAGAACCACCGCGAAGACAACGAGGCCGTAGGGGAGGTGGAAGAGCTGGGGAAGCGTCTGCGCTCCCGCGCTGCCCGCGAGGTACAAGCCGCGCAGGACCGGGAAGAGCCCCGCGAAGGCGAGCGTGCCGGCCCCGATCCCGAGCGCGTAGACCAGGCCGTCGATCCGGCCGGTGGCCACCGCAGCCATGGACGTGCCGGGGCAGTAGCCGCCGATCACGAACCCGGCACCCAGAAGGAGGCCCCCCACGACCTGCGGAACCCAGTACGTCGGCACCAGGTAGACGAGCGAAAGGTCGAGGACGCCCATCCACGCCAGGTAGGTCACGCCGAGCATCGCGGTGACGATGGCCGTGAACATCACCTTGAAGACCGCCAGGTCCGTGAGGTAGAACTGCGCCACCAGCTTCCGCGCGCTGCCGAAGCCCGCCCGCTCCAGGAAGAACCCGAAGCCGATCCCGATGGCGAACGCGACCAGCAAGCTCGCCTCGTCGCCGAAGAGGCCGTACTTGAAGAAAGGCGCGCTCATTTCCATTCCCCCCTCAGAAGCCACGCGACCGCGTAGGCGCCACCGAAGACGCACATCATGAAGGCCCAACTGCCGGCGTTGAGCAGGGCACCCCCCGTCAGCGCCTGCCCGCTGGTGCAGCCTCTGGCCAGGTGGGCTCCGATGGCCATCAGCATTCCCCCGGCGAAGGCCAGGGACAGTCGGACCGCGTTCGATACGCGAGGTCCCTTCTCTATCGTCCGGACGACCCGTCCAGCCAGAAGCCCGGAGAGCAGCGCCCCCGCGAATACGCCCATGACCTCGAAGACCAGCCAGGCCTTGAGCGGATGCGTCGAGCCGTCGCCGATGTAGGGCGAGAGAAACTCGTTGGAGGCCACATACGCGGGAGCCACCGAGTGTAGCGCCCAGGCGACGAGAGCCGAGAAGGCCCCGGACGCACCCAGGCCACGGCCCATCGTCACGAACGCGGCGAGGAGGACCAGTCCCAGGCCGATCCCCGCCAGGTAGGGGTTCATGTAGGCCTGCGCGGCGGCGACGTGGACGGCGTCACGCTCTGCGGGTCGCGCCAGGTCTGGGGTCGTCGTAGCCATCGAGTCCTCCATGCTTACACACGCGGCCAGTGGCTGTACTGGCCGGCGTAGACGATCACGAAACGCAGGGCGAGCCCTCCCAAGATCACCAGGACGGGCGCGATGGGGGTGTGGGCGACGCGCCCCGTGACGGCGAGCGACTGGATGACGAGCGGCAGGAGGATGCCGAGGCCGACCACACCGACCCAGAACACGGCGGTGTAAGGCCCGCCCAGGAGCAGCCGCGCCGCTTCGGCGTGCGCTTCCGTCGAGGAGAGGAGGCCGATCAGCAAGGATCCGAGGAGGCCAAGCTCGATCGTGAGGAACAGGTTGTCGAGCCAGGCCATCTGTTCGCGCTCCGCCGGCTCGGGCGAGGCCCAGTGGGCGAAGGCGGCGCTCGTCGAAAGACCCGATACGAGGAAGAGCGGGCCCAAGAGAGCGCTCGACCAGAGCGGCCGCGCGCCCAGCGCGGAAAGCAGGATCCCGGTGTAGATACCGAGGGCGACGCCCGTCGTGATGGACACGAATCCGGTGGAGCGTCGCACCCGGCCGTCGTCAGCCAGGCGGCGCCAGAGCGCGTCGAGAGCGGGAGCGAAGCGGAGCAACCAGCGCGGCGGATCGAGCAGCACCCCGGCGAGGAGTACGGGATAGACGAGCAGAAGGATCCAGGCGCCCCACGACATCGGGGACCAGGGCTTCATCGTCAGGTACAGCCGCCAGACGTAGGCCTTGTGGCTGAGGTCCAGGAAGAGGGCCAGCATGCCGAGCGAGATCGCACCGAGCCCCAGGGTGAAGAGGCCGCTCGAGGCGAGCGAGAACGTCGCGTGCGCCCGCTGATTGCGGCGCCCTTGCCAGAGGGCCCAGCCCGACAGGACCATGATCCCGGCGGTGAAGCCGCCGAGAAACAGGTAGACCGGAATCTCTGGGCCCCAGGCGTGGAGCGAAGGGTCAGTGATGGCGCTGTGTGCGGTCGAGTAGAGCTCGCTCATCCTCACTACTCCAGGTAGAAGATCCGCGGCTCGGTCCCCGCCCCGGGAAGCAACGAATGATGCTTCCGCGAGGCGAGCAGCCGGCTCACCTCCGAATGCGCGTCGTCCAGGTCGCCGAAGTACATGCAGCGCGTCGGGCACACCGCCACGCAGGCGGGCTGAAGCCCCTGCTCCACGCGGTGGATGCAGAAGGTGCACTTGTCGGCGTACCCGTCGGGGTGGATGAAGCGTGCGTCGTAGGGACATGATGCCACGCACGCCTTGCAGCCGATGCACTCGTCCTTGTCCACCAGTACGACGGCGCCAAAGGGATGAACGTGGCTGGCGCCCGTCGGGCAGCACGACACGCACGGCGGCTCGTCACAGTGATTGCACCGCTCGCTGCGAATCTCCAGGCGCAGGGTTGGCCATTCGCCCTGGTACTCGTAGCGAATCCAATCTCGGTTGAACCCCTCGGGCACGTCGTTCTCCGTCTTGCAGGCCACGACGCAGTCCATGCAGCCGACGCACTTGCGGGTGTCGATCGCCATCCCCAATCGGGCCATGCTCAGGCCCCCGCCTCGAGAGTCACGAAGTTCACGTTCATCCCCGTCCCCCCCATCAAGGGGTCGACTTCGTACCGCGTGACAAGTCCTGCGTCACTGGCCCCCCGGCCGAGGGCGCGTCGCAGCATCTTCGACGTGTGGCCGAAGCCGTGGACGATGTAGACGCAGTCGGCGCGTATGGCCTGGGTGGCCCGCACCTTGACGGGATTGCTGACGACGCCATCCTGGTTCTTGAGACGCACCAGGTCACCGTTCTTCAACCCGTAGCGCGTGGCCACGTTCACGTTCACCCACACCTCGTTCTCCGCCATCATCTCGTGGAGAATGGGGTTGGTCTGCGTCCGGCTGAACGAATGGACCGGTGCCCGTCCAAAGAGAAGTCGGAAGGAGCCCGCGGGCCCCTGCGGCGGGCGTCGGTACTTCGGGACGGGATCGAAGCCCGCTTCCCGGAGTTGGGTCGAGTAGAACTCGATCTTGCCGGACGGGGTGGGGAACGTGGGTTCGACACCCTCTTCGAAATAGATCGGCTTCTTCTCACCTCGAAGGATGCCCTTCTTCTTCAGCTCTTCGAAGGAAAGGCCCGCGCCCTCGAGGCGGTGCGCCAGGTATTCCTCGATGTCCTTCCAGGGAAAGTACGCCTCAAGCCCCAGTTTGCCGGCCAGCTCCCGAGCGATCCACCAGTTGGGCTTCTGGTCCGCCGGGGGCTCCACCACCGGCTGACGCAGGGCCACGAAGGGCTCGCGGAAGGTCTCGACGTTGATCTCGTCGTAGCGTTCGAGATACGTCGCCTCGGGTAGGACGATGTCGGCCCAGCCGGCGATCTCGCTGCCGATGACATCGACCACGACCAGCAGGTCCAGGTTCTGGATCGCCCGGATGGTCTCCTGTTCGTTGGGCAGCGCGTGGATCAGGTTCGAGCCGTAGACGAACCAGCCCTTGATCGGGTACGGCTTCCCCGTGAGCGTCGCCTCGCGGATGCCGGTGGTGATCGTCTCGTTGGCGAAAGGGTACCGCTTGCCCGGATTGTCGGCCTTGCCGCGAGTTGACTTCGGATAGGGCGGATAGGGATAGGCCGGCACGTCCATGCTGACGGGCGCGTAGAAGCCGCCCTTCCGCCCCCAGCTTCCCAGGAGCGCGTTCAGTAGCGCGATGGCGCGGCTGCGCTGGGCATCGTCTCCGTACCAGGTGGCGTGCCGCCCCGGATGGACGAGAGTCGCCGGCCGCTGGCGCGCCATCTCCCGCGCTGTTTCCCGGATCACCTCGGGTTCGATACCGGTCTCGGGATACGCCCACTCCGGGGTGAACGGGGTGATCTCGGCGGCGAAGGCCTCGAAGCCGAACCCGAAGCGCTGGACGTAGTCCTTGTCGTAGAGCTCCTCGGTTACGAGCGTGTTCATCCACGCAAGGAGCAGAGCGATGTCGGTCCCCGGTTTGATGGGCAGGTAGAACCTCGCCTTGCTGGCCGCGATGGAGAAGCGCGGATCGACCACGATGATGGAGGCGCCCGCGCCGACGGCCGCGGCGAACTCCTGAACCTGGGTGTTGTGCATGTTCTCGCCGAGGTGAGACCCGATCAGCACGAGGCACCGAGCGTTCCTGATGTCGGTGCGCTCAGGCGAGCCGACCTCTTCGCCGAAGGTCAGGTTGAAACCGACGTCCCGCGGGCCGCGGCACTGAGCAAAGGAGGGCGCGGTGACGTTGGGCGTGCCAAAGGCCTTGAGGGTGTGCTTGAGGAAGGTGCCACCGATGCCGTGGCTGAAGAGGGCGATCGCCTCCGGCCCGTGCTCGGCCTTGATCTTCTGCATCTTGCCGGCGACGGCGCCCAGAGCCTCGTCCCAGGTGACCTCCGTCCACTGCTCCTGGCCGCGGACACTGCGGCGCATGAGCGGCGCCCGCAGGCGATCGGAGTCGAAGTGGGCCCCGACGCCGCCCGTGCCCCGCGGGCAGAGTCGGCCGCGGCTGAGCGGGTCGTCGGGGTTGCCCTCGATCTTCCAGAGAACTCCGTCCCGGACGCTGGCGATCGCGCCGCATTTCCAGAAGCAGATGTCGCAGAACGTGGGAACCTGGCGCAGGCCGCGCTCGGTCTCGCGACCGCCATGCGCCTTCCAAAGCAGCTCGCCCACGGATCCGCCGACCGCGGCGACTCCAGCGCCAGCCCCCGCGATCTTCAGGAATCGCCGCCGCGACAAGCCGCCGATGGTGGTCACGGCAGCCCCAGCCCCGACTTGATCTGGGCCGCAAGCTCGGCGTGGATCGAGCCCGGCATGCCCATGTTCTTCATGAACGCCCACTTGCCAGCGTCCTCGAAGTACATCTTCATCCGGTACATCGTGTCGACCAGGCGCACCTTGACGGCTGCTCCATCCCGAGTCACGACGACCTCGATTGGATAGGCCGCGGCGTGGGCCAACCCCGGGCACTGAAAGGAGTCGCGAGCGGCGTCCCCTCCGGCCCCGACGATGCTGAAGGACTTGCTGTCCATGGGGCTCCCGGTTGACCCGAAGATGACCGTCTCCTGCTCGGGCAGCTCCAGCTCGTAGGCAAGGTGCAGGCCCCACTTGCCGCCGGGGCGCGTCAGTCCTTGCCGCACCTTTCCGGCCACCGCCTTCCAGTCGCCGGAGCCGACCACGGCCTCATCCTTGACCTTCTCGCCGAAGGGACCCCCGGCCATGACCCCCATGGTCTTGCCGATATAGCCGCGCGAGCGCTTCTCCCCGAACTCCCGGTGGATCGCATTGCCCGTGACCGCGCCGATGACGAGCGCGCGCAGCGCCTCAACGTGGGACCGGCTCAAGCCGGCGTAGGCACCGTCGTCCATGAGGACGGTGCGGTTGACGGACTCGGCGTTGAGCACCGCGACATGGACACCGCCCTCGTCCTCGAAGACGTTGATGCGGTCCACCACCGCGAAGGGAGCCGTCCTTCGATTGGCAGCCATCAACTTCTGCGCGTACTCGGGATCCACGACCGCGAGCACGCGGGCCTTGTAGCGGCATCCCTGTGGCACGCCCGCGTCCACCTTGGCCAGGAGGCGCCAGCCCTCGGCCGAGAGGGCCGATTCCAGGGCGCCACCCGCGTCGTCGATGGTGCCGCCAGTACTCTCCAGCACGTATTCGTAGACTCCGAACTCCGTTTGGGTGTCGCCGGCGCGCGCCGGCCCTCCCGCTAGAACGAGCGGGAGAGCCAGGGCGACGGGGAGGAGGGACCCGATCGAGATCGTCATGGCCTCATCCCCCGCTTCTCAGAAGCCGAACGAATAGCTGACGTCGTACTCCCACTGGTCCATCTTCAGCTCGATGGACTGGCGGTTTGGGACCTCGAGGTTGTTCGGGCCGGCGACCGACTTCGGGATGGCACGAATGATCGCGAAGTTGATGGCCTGGCCCTTCTTGATGGCGCGCGTGATGCCGGCGGTGATGTGGTGCTCCATGACGCCCGGGGCAAGGATGTTGATGAGCACTTCGTTGCTGCGGATGGGCTCACGGCCGTAGGAGTAGCCAGTGCGCAGAACCCAGTCCCTGTTGGCCTCGTATTGCAGGCCCGCCTTGTAGACCGTCATGTCGTGCCAGCCGAAGCCGGCGCCGGTCGTGGTCCCGAGGGGAGAGAGAGCCAGGTTGGGCAGGAAGTCATTCCCCACCGACTTCACGCTCTCGTAGTTGATCCACTGCACGTCGAAAGCGACCGTGAGCTTGTCGGCGGGCTTCACAGCGACACCGCCGGTGAAGGTCTGGGGAATGTCGAAGCCCCCTTTGTCCGCGAAGAGGCCGGAGTACTTGTCGAACCTGCTCATGCTGATCCGGCTCTGGTAGGAGGCTCCGACCGACAGCCAATGCGTCAGCTCACCCAGATAGCCGACCCGGACACCCGCGCCGTAGGAGTTCGCGTGGTCCTTGTTGGTGAGGCTGGTCGGGTCGCTAGAGAAGCTGCCGAAGCCCTGGAGGCCCTTCGCCTCGAAACGCTGGTAAGCCAGGACAGCGCTCACACCGACGGCGTGACGTGGGCCGAGCTTGTGGGCGTAGGTCGGCGCCAGGAACATCTGGGACATGTCGATGCCGGCCGGGGCGACGCCGAACACCGGGGCCGCGTAGTCGGTGTTCATCCCGCCGTTACCGTAGGCGCTGATGCCGAAGGCGCCGTTTTCACCGACCTTCCAGTTCGCCCCGAACGAGGGTATCGGGAAGTACTTCGAGCCGCTCTGGACGGTGCCGGGGGCGAGGCCGAACGTGCCAGGGAAGCCCGACGGCGAGCCCGTCACCGAGAACTGCCGGTTCGGGTTGAAGACCTCCAACCCGATGTCGTAGCGCTTGCCCAGGAAAGCCATGGCCGCCGGGTTCGTGGCGGGGGCCTGCGTCCCGAGGAAAAGTGCCACTCCCGCTCCACCCATGGCCTTGTAATTGGTGCCGTACCCGTTGGCGAAGTAGCCGTCGGTCGCTCGAGCCGGACCGGACGCGACCAGGAAAGCCCCGAGGACGAAGAGGCTCAAGACCCGTTCACGCTTCATGACGTTCACCTCCATCTCAACTCGGTGAAACGTAGTGCAGGCGCTGTGCCACGGTACGTCTGCCTTCCTTGTCAGTGAGTTGGCCGGATGGAGACCGCGAGGGCGAGTCGTGGCGTGAGCGCAAACGTTGCGACGTTCCGTTGCGTGATACGAAACGTTTACGGCCCTTGAAGGCCAGCCTCGCGCATCCGCCGCCAGAGAGTGGCCCGGCTGATACCGAGGGCGCGCGCAGCCTCAACCCGGCGCCAACGATGAGCCTCGAGCGCCTCTTTGAGCACTTGGACGTCGGCGCGCGAGGGGCGCAGTTCTCTCTCCGGGTCCACCGCGGGCGAATCTGCGATGGTGGATGAGGCGCCGCCTTGTTGCAGCTCCGCGGGCAGGTCCTCCGGAAGGATCGTCTGACCCTTGCACACCGCCACGGCGTATTCGAGTGCGTTCTCCAACTCGCGCACGTTGCCCGGCCAGCCGTAGTCCAGCAGCGCCCGCAGCGCGTCAGGCGAGAAGCGCAGCGCCCGGCCTTGCCGTGCCGCCACCCGAGCCAAGAGGTAGGTCGCCAATGGCTCTATGTCCTCGCGACGCTCGCGCAACGGCGGGATCTCGATCGGCACGACCCTAAGGCGGTAGAAGAGGTCCTCGCGGAACCGACCCTCCTGGACGGCACGCCGCAGGTCGACGTTCGTGGCCGCGACGATCCGCGCGTCGGTGCGGCGGGACTGGCTCTCCCCGACGCGCTCGAACGTGCGCTCCTGGAGGACGCGGAGCAGCTTCACCTGTAACTGCACCGGCAAGTCGGCCACCTCGTCGAGGAAGAGGGTGCCGCCGGCTGCCACCTCGAAGCGGCCCGCACGCTCGCGGACCGCACCAGTGAAGGCCCCGCGCACGTGGCCGAACAGCTCGCTCTCCAGCAACTCCCCGGGTAGCGCGCCGCAGTTCACGCCCACGAACGGCCCGCTCCGCCGCGGAGAGTGGGCGTGGATCGCACGTGCGAGGACCTCCTTGCCGGTGCCGCTCTCGCCGGTGAGGAGCACAGTGGCTTCGCTGTGTTCCAGGTTCTCGACGAGGCGAAAGACCTTTTCCATCGACGGTGAACGGCCTATCAGACCGGGGAAGGGCGACGCGGCCCCTGCGGCGGCCTGGTCCTCCTCTGCGGGGCGCAGGACGATGATGTAGGCAACCCGCGGATCGCAGACGCTTCCTGGATCGGAGTGGAAGGGCGCAGCGGTCAGCGACACGAGCCGGGGCTTTGTGTCGCCGACTGTCAGCATCGAGCGCCATCCCTCTCGGCGCTCGCCCGCGAGCAGCAACTGGCGCATGGTGCCCGAAGGCCCGAACAGCTCTGCCCCCAGCAGTTCCGCCACCGGCCGCCCGCGGGCCGCCGCCGCGGCGCCGCGACCAATCAGGCGGTCCAGAAGCGAGGACGCGTGCAGCACCTGAAAGCGGCTGTCGACGCAGAGGAAGACCCGACCCAGCGAGGCGAAGGCCGCGCTGACCCCCTCGATGGCCGCACGCAGCGCGAGGTCCTTCCGTTCTTCACGGAGCACTCGCTCACGAGGTCCGGCTGCCTCCATCGACCCCTCCCTGGTGCGTCCAAAGTGCACGGGGCGTGCCAGGTCGACGCTGCCCTCGTTGCTAGAGAGGCCCTCGGCCGGCGACGGCGGCCTCCAGCAAGTCGGGACGGCGGGCCCCTTGAGAGACGTCGGCCGGATCCTTCCACATCAGGTATCGCTTGTAACCGCCCGAGAGGTTGCGCACCCGGAAGCCGTGCTGCGTGAGGACGCGGGCTGCCACATAGCCGCGCTGTCCGACCTCGCAGAAAACCAGGAGTTCCTTCTCCTTCGGCAGCGCGGCCATCCGGCCCCTGAGATCGTCCAAGGGGATGCAGGTCGCACCCGGGATGGTGCCCCCTCGGAACTCCTTGAGCGTGCGCACGTCGAGGAGGGCCTGTTCGGGCGAGAGAGTCGCCAGCTCCTCCGGCTCCCAGAGTCGCACGTCGCCCCGCAAGACATTCGAGGCTACGAAGCCGGCGATGTTCACGGGGTCTTTGGCGCTCCCGAAGGGCGGCGCGTAGCAGAGCTCCGCGTCCTCGAGGTCGTACACCGTCATCCCGGCGCGGAGCGCCATCGCGATGACGTCGATCCGCTTGTCGACCCCGCTCGCCCCCACCGCCTGCGCCCCCAGGATCCGGCCGTCTCGCGGATCGAACAGCAGCTTCAGGGTGATCGGTCGAGCGCCGGGATAGTACGCCGCGTGATCGGCCGGGTGGACGTAGATCCGGCGGTACGGTCTTCCGGCGCGCTCGAGGCTAGACTCCGAAGCGCCGGTCACCGCGAACGCGAGGTCGAACACCTTGCAGATCGCCGTGCCTTGCGTAGCCGTGTACCGGCTGTTCCGCCCAAGTATGTTGTCCGCGGCGATGCGGCCCTGCCGATTGGCCGGTCCGGCCAGCGGGATGAAAGCGGGGGTCTGTCGCACGAGGTCCGTCACCTCGACCGCATCCCCGACCGCCCAGATCGCCGGGTCGGAGGTGCGCATGTGCGCGTCCACGTGAATGCCGCCGGAGCTTCCGATCGCAAGGCCTGCCTTGCGCGCGAGCCTCGTCTCGGGACGGACGCCGACTGCGAGAAGGACGAGACCGCACGTCACCTGCGACCCGTCCGAGAGCCGCGCCTGCAAGCGGTCCCCTTGGACGTCGATCGCCTCCACGGAGAGGCTCAAGCGGAGGTCGACGCCGTTCCGGCGCAGCTCTTCGTGGAGCGGCGTCACCATCTCCGGATCCGCGACGCCCATCACGTGGGGCAGGCGCTCGACGAGCACGACACTCGCGCCGCGATTAACGAGCGCCTCGGCCATCTCGAGGCCGATGTACCCGGCTCCGACCACGAGGGCGGCGAGAGGCCGTGTGCGGTCCACGATCTCGACGACGCGGTCCATGTCCTCCATGTTGCGCAGCGTGAGGACGCGCGGGTCGTTCACCCCTGCTATGGGCGGGCGGATGGGTTCGGCGCCCGGGCTGAGCACCAGGGCGTCATAGGCCTGTCGGTACTCGCGGCCGCTCGCCCGCTCCCGGACCACGACCTCCTTCGCCTCGCGGTCGATCCGCAGCACCTCGGTGTTCACGCGCACGTCCAGGCCGAACCGGGTGCTCAGGGTCTCGGGTGTCTGAACCAGCAGCCTATTGCGATCGGTGATCACCCCCGCGACGTGGTAAGGAAGGCCGCAGCTCGCGAAGGACACGTGGGGGCCCCGCTCGAAGACCGTGATCTCGGCGGTCTCGGAAAGCCGCCGGGCGCGTGCGGCCGCGCTCGCGCCCCCAGCGACGCCGCCTACGATCACGATGCGAAGCCCTTCGGTCACGCGCTACCTCCCCAAGAGGCGCGACAGCAAGGACTTCGGCCGGGGGCACTGGCAGCGCTTCTCCGGCGGCACGTCTCCCAGGATCTGGTCCACGTGCGCTCCGCACCCCACCCAGCTGGGCTTTCCACAACGACCGCACTTCACTCTCTGGCACATCGTCGACGCCTACCTCAACACCCTTTATCCTTTGCGTTCTCCGCCGACCGGCGGGGCCTCGGCACCGCTCAGGTGGGAACACCGAGTCTCGGGAGGACAAATGCCTGGAGACCCCACCAGACGACCAAGACGAGTAACAGCTGAACCCAGTCGGCCATGCCATCTCCTCATGCAAGATGAGAGCCAGTACGGTCCGGAAGGGTTCAACCGGGGTCAGGCACGACGCTGCGCCAGGAGGCTTCGAATGCCTTGCCGGATGGACTCCTTGAGCGCCTCGGGCACAACTGGGGAAGGCGCCGCGCCACAGAGTCGCAGCGTCTGCTTGAGGGAGTCGCAGGCCGCCTGGCAGCGCGGGCAGGCCGTCACATGCCGCTCCATCTCGGCGCAGGTTCCAGGGTCGATCTCGCCCTCGAGGTGCCGGGAGAGCAGGTCGACGGTGTCAGGACAGACCCCGGAAGTCGCCGACGGGACCGCGGACGGCGCCAGGAGCGGAGCGACCCGGTCGCGCACCGTGATGCGCGCGCGATGCAAGCGGCTCTTCACCGCCGCGACGCTGATGCCGGTGACCCCGGCCACCTCAGCGGCCGAAAGACCCTCGACATCGCGCAGAAGCAGCACCTCGCGGTACTCCGGTTCCAGCGCTGCAATAGCGGACTCCAGGGCTACGCCAACCTCCCGATCCGCGAGGGCCCGCTCGGGATCGGGCGCATTGTCGCGGGCCGCTCGCGCCAGGAGCGCGGCGGATTCCAGCGAGACGACTTCCGGAGCGAAAACGCTGCGCCGCCGCGCCTTGATGCAGAAGCTGCGGGCGATCGTATAGAGCCAGGTCGAGATCGACGAGGCGCCCCGGAAGCCGTGGAGCGTCCGCGCGGCGGCGAAGAGCGTCTCCTGCAGGACGTCCTGCGCAGCCTCGGGATCTCGGCACATCTTCATGCCGAAACGGAAGATCTGCGGCTGGTATTGTCTCAGGAGGGCGTCGAGCGCATCCCCATCGCCACCCTGCGCCGCTTCCATGAGGGCGTCATCTTCCAACTCGGCCACGAGGCCGATTATGCCATCCGGTCCCGTTCCTGGCGTTGCGGGGCCGCTGCTCAGGCCGCCGCTCGCAGCACATGTTCCAGGAAGAGCGACTCCGGTTCTGCCCCGACGAACTGCACCGACTCGTTGACGACGATCTTGGGCACCCCGTGGACGTCGTAGCGCCGCACCAGGTCCGGGAACTCGGTCGCCTCCACGACGTCGGCCGTGACCTTCCCGCTCTCCACGGCCATCTTGTGGGCAAGCCGCGCCGCAGCCGGACAGAAGGGGCAGCTCGGCGTCACGAACACGCGGATGTGCACGTCTTTGTCGATGCCCTGGAGGGCTTCCCTCGTCTTCGGGGACAAGTCCGTGCGCCCGTTGCCCACGTCGATCAGCTGCTCCATGAAGGCGCCGAACTCGTATCCGCCTGGGATGCCGAAGTAGCGCACTCGTCCCTTGGCTCGACCCCCAAGGACGATGGCCGGGATGCGGTCGACCTTCATTCCGGGGACCGCGGGATCGTCGCTGAAGAAGTCGTGCACCCTGAGCTGGATCCTTTCGGAGAGCTGTGTGACCTCCCTCAGCAGCGTCCTCGTGTCGTCGCAAGCGTCGCACTCGCGCCCCGGCACGAACAGCTTGGCGTCGGGGCGCGTGAAGTAGTCGATCGTGACGGACCCGAACAGAAGATCCCCCAGGTACGCCCGCAACTCGCGAGCGTCCTCGCCGCCTATCAACGACATCGGACCCTTCCTACGGCCGCGGA
This sequence comes from Vicinamibacteria bacterium, assembly GCA_041493035.1. GTDB lineage: Bacteria > Acidobacteriota > Vicinamibacteria > Fen-336 > Fen-336 > JBGPYB01. Next base: position 34,472 of record JBGPYB010000013.1, read on the forward strand.
AGGGGCGCGGAACAGGTGGACAGGCCGACCACCCTGTACAGCGGACAGTACCCGGCCAGCCCGGTCGCAAGGGGCACGAGACCGACCAGCCCCCAAAGTGTCTGCGGCCCCATGACGACCAGGGACAGCCCTCCAAGGCCAAGGATCACGCGCAGCACGCGATCCCATGTGGCTTCGTTGCGAGTCATAAGCGACCTCCCAACGGGTGAGAGCCAGCTTCTGCTGGAAGGGTTCGCGACCCGGATCAGGGGGATCTCCTCAGTCAGTCTGTCTGTCTGACATCGTTTCACGATCCCGTCGCACGCAGGCGGCCCATAATCTGCGCATGATCGATTCTCACCGGTTCACCCTGCTGGCCATCGCCACCTTCGTTCTGGCCGTGCCGGCCGCCGCTCAAGACCAGACGCCCCGCTCGCACGAGGAGATGCATCGTCTCCACCAGGACACGAAGGCCTACATAGCGATGCTCGAGGATCCCGAGCGCGACGAGTACCAGAAGCCCCACGAGGTCCTGATGGCCCTCGACCTCAAGCCGGGCGAAACGATTGCCGACATCGGGTCGGGCTCGGGCTACTTCACGCTGCGCTTCGCCGCCCACGTCGGCGACACGGGGCGCGTTCTCGCAGTCGACATCGACCCCGAGATGATTCGCTACTTGAACCGACGCGTCCGCGACGCCGGCGTGCGCAACGTGCAGACGATCCTGGCGGAGCCGAACGATCCGCTCCTGCCCGACGCCTCGGTCGATCGCTTCGTCGTCGTCGACACGTGGCACCACATAGAAAAGCAGGCCGAGTACCTGGCGCTCATGAAGAAAATGTTGAAGCCGGGCGGCCAGATGGTAATGATCGACTTCCAGAAGAAGGAGCTGCCCTTCGGCCCCCCGATGGAGATGAAGATCGCCCGGGAGGACCTCATCCGCCAAATGGAAGCAAACGGCTTCCGCCTTGCGAAAGAGCACACGTTTCTGCCGTATCAGTACTTCCTCGTCTTCGCAGCTCGGCCGTGAACCCTCTTTTCGCCGGCCGGCTCCTATAGGAAAAGGCCGCGACGCGGTGCAGCCACCGCCCGGACGGAAGTGGCATGGAGCGTGCTAAAGCTCCTGTCCATGGACTCCGAGTGGCATGCCGCCGCAGGTTCTGCGCGCTGGGCGCAAGGGGAGGGTACGTTGCTTCGGCCCATGGCTTTTTTCGTGTTCGTGTTGGCGCTTGTCGGCGTCGCGTGCGGGGGGAATGGCGGAGGCGGGATGATGGCCGGCCCCTCCGCGGCCGCCGTGTTCATGTCGGTGTCACCCTCGGGCAACGCCGTGGATGTGTCCATCTCCACCGGAATCTTCGTCCGCTTCAGCCAACGGATGGGCGCGGGCACGGAGCAGTTCATCGACCTCCACGAGGGTGATACCTCCGGCCCCATCGTACCGATGACGTGCGCCTGGTCGGGAGACCGCGCCACGGTCACATGTCAGCCGAGGCAACCCCTCGAGCACCAGACTCGATACACCACGCATCTTGGCGGGGGGATGATGGATGCCGACGATCACCCCGTGAACATGGACCCCGGGCTCCAAGTGGGCGGCCAATGGCTGATGCCCAACATGATGGGCGGCAGGCACGACGGGATGCCCATGGGAATGATGGGTTCGGGTTGGCACGGCTTGAACGGCAGCTACGGGATGTTCTTTCCCTTCACGACAAACTGACCCATCTGGAAGGACCCAACAGCGCCGCCGGCGTCACGGCCTGGATCTGCACGACCACGGTACGTGGCCCGATTCCCGAGGTCCTGATCGCGTCGGCGTTGGTGCAGAACGCGTGCCTACGTGCCGGGGTTCTGTCGCCGCGCGGTCCAAGCCAGGTACGGTGCGAAGGAGTCGGGTTGCCCGGGCGGCGCCACCTCGAACCGACCGTCGAGCTTCCCGTCCGCGCCGAGCTTGTAGCTGAGGCGAAACCTCGGAGCGCCTCTCACAACCTCGCTGACCAGGGTCAGTTCGCCAACCGAGGGCGTGCTGCCGGCATAGTGGATGACGTGCCCCTCGCTGTCGTAGTAGTCCGCACGGACCTCGCCGGATTCGGTCGCGTAGAGGACCATCAGGTCGTCGTGCCGGGAGGACGGCTTGTCGCCGGCTGCCGGGTACTCCGCGTAATTCGTGCGGACGATGACCCGATCCTGAAGGCTGGGAGCGAAGGTGAAGCCGCCGCTGGCCTCACCGGGCTTCCCTCCACCGTCAGCCTGCCAGTCACCCAGCAGGAAGCGCAACGGTTCGAGGCCCTTCGGCACCGCGGCGCCCGCCGGAGACCCGGTACTGACAGCCGCAGCGCACACCGCCAAGAATATCCAGATATTTTGCATGCTTGGAACCTCTACGGACGGAGGCGCTTGAACCGCGTCTTGCTGTAGACCTCGTAAGCGCCGCCGCCCGAGGCCAGTTCGAAGGTCTCCACGAATTCGTCCGGGGACACGACCTCGTAGGTCTCCCGCGCTTTCCATCCCGGGTGGACGTTCTCGAGCGCCTCGCTTTCGAACACGAGGGCCCCCGCGGGACTCTCCGCCGTCATGGCGTACTGGTTGACGAAGCCCTCCTGGTGGAACTGCCGGAGGACGAGCGTGTGGCGGGCGCGATCGTGGCTCAACAGGGACCAATGCTCGTGGACTTCGCCCTTCTCATTCTTCGGCTGCGGTGGATAGGTCGAGACGTTCTGCTCGTGAAGGAACTTGCCGCCGAGCACGAAACGGTACGTGCGCTTGACCGTTCCCTTCCCGGGCTGCCCATCGGACTCTCCCGTCCATTCACCGACCATGAACTGCACCGCCGACCAAGGGTTCTCCGGAGGGTTGGACGGTCCGGGCACGGACCCTTGCAGCAACAGGCAGACGGACAGGGCTAGCGACATCTCCTCCTCCGTTGGCGGCCAGTATCGCAGACACGTGGCGTACGGGTCGCCTGGAGGGAACGCTTCAGGCCGAGGCGGCCGCGACGAAGGCCGCGAGCTTCGGCTCATCCAGGGCTCCGTCGGTCCTGACCCCGGTGCAGAGGTCGAGGCCGAATGGGCCGACCTCCCGAATGGCCTCGGCCACGTTCTCCGGCCGAAGGCCGCCGGCCAGAAATATCGGAACATCCACCGCCTCGCGCACGAGGCGGCTTAGCCCCCAGTCGTGACGTCGGCCGGTCCCGCCCAGCTCCTTCACGGGCAGGGACTGATTTCCTGAGTCGAGTAGCAGTGCGTCCACGAAGGGAGCGACCTCCCGCGCCTCGATCACTGACTCCGGGCCGGTGACGTGGATGACTTGCACGAGGCCGATGCCGGGCAGGGCCGCGCGGATCGTCCTATGTGCGCCGAGCGACAGCCGGTCGCAGATCTGGACCGCCGTCGTGCGAAGTCGCCGCTGTTGGGCCACGATCGCATCGGCGTCCTGAAGGCTCGTCAGGAGAAACGTCGCGACGGAGGGCGGCACGCGGGCGGCGATCGCCGCGATGGCGTCCTCGGGGATGACTCCGGGGCCGCTGGGCATGGCCGAGACGAGGCCGAGGGCCGACGCGCCGTGCCGGATCGCGGTCCACGCCTCGTCGACGCTGGCGATGCAGCAGACCTTGATCCGGGGGCGCCGAGTCGGTTGCATGACGGCGACGGTAGCGTTCCCGAGTCGAGGGCGTCAAGCCCTTCCCACGCGCCATGTGGCTTACAATCCGCCCATGCCCACCGATTCCGCCCTGCTAGCCGAAATTCCCTTCTTTCAATTTCTCGACGAGTCCGAACGGGCCGCCCTGGCCGAGCAACTCGACGTCGTCCGAATTCCCACGGGCCAGATGGTCTTCAACCACGGAGATCCCGGAGACGAGCTGTACGTCATCCGCGAAGGCGAGGTCGAGGTCTTCTTCAAGGACGACACCGGCGAGCGGATCGTCCTCGAACACGCCGACCGCGGGCACTTCTTCGGCGAAATATCCCTGTTGGACGGCGGCCCGCGGACGGCCTCGGTTCTGGTGACCAGGGACCTCGAGGCACTTCGCCTCGATCGAGGCGATCTGGACCTCTTCCTGAAGAGCCATCCCGCGGCGGCCATGGATCTCCTGGCCGCCACGGGGCGCCGGCTGCGTCACAGCGCGGAGCGCCTCCGGCACACCGCGTCACGGAACGTCAACGAGGAGATGGAAGACAAACGGACCGTGATCCAGAAGACCGCCGACTGGATCGCCGAGTTCAGCGGGAGCATCACGTTCCTGATGATCCACATGGTCCTTTTCTTCGTATGGATCATTCTCAACGTGGACTTCATCAAGCGGTTCGACAGCGATCTCGTGCGGAGCATCAGTCAGTTCGATCCGTTCCCCTTCGGCCTCCTCACCATGGCGGTCTCCCTCGAGGCGATCTTCCTTTCGGTATTCGTGCTGCTCAGCCAGAACCGCCAGGCCGCTAAGGACCGCATCCGCGGCGACATCGAGTACGACGTGAACCTGAAGGCCGAGCTGGAGGTCGCCCAGCTCCACGAGAAGGTCGACCACATGAGCGCCGAGACCGCGAGGCGCCTCGATCGGATCGAGCGCTCCTTGGGCAAGGTCCCCTCGGCCTGAAGCAATGGCCCGCGACGTCGTCGCGTCTCTCGAGCGCCATCGACCGTCCGATGGACACGAGGCGGAGGATCTCGCGCGGATCCTCGAATTCGTACGGCGGCACGCCGACCCCTTCAATCGGGGGATTGCAGAAGGGCATCTGACCGGCAGCGCCCTCGTGGTGTCGGCGACGGGCGACCGCGTTCTGCTCCTCCACCACCGCAAGCTCCACCGGTGGCTGCAGCCGGGGGGGCATGCCGATCCTGGCGAAACGGCCGGCGAAACCGTGGCGCTCCGAGAGGCCCTGGAGGAAACCGGGATCGAGGGCCTGACCCTCCACCCCGATGCGCCCCGCCCTCTCGACGTGGACGTCCACGCGATCCCAGCGCGGGGTTCCGAGCCTGCCCACGAGCACCTGGACCTGCGCTACCTCGTGGTGGCGCCTGCGAGCGCGGCGCTCACGCTGAAGGCCGACGAGAGCAACGACCTGCGTTGGTTCGTTTTGGACGATCTCGAAACCCTCGGCCTCGATCCGGGGCTTCTTCGTGCCTTCGCCAAGGCACGGGCTCTTCTCGATGGAGAGGTGAAGGCTTGATTCGGCGCCCCTTCCGCCTCCTCGGGACGATGTGGGGACAGGCCAACGCGCTCTTCGCCCCCGCGCTCCGTGGCCGCTGGGTGGACCCGCTCATCGGCCTCGCGGGATGCGCCGTGCTCTACGAGCTCTTGCAGGCGAGCCGGGAGTGGACCCGCCTCCCCCGGCCGACCATCGACATCGACCTCTCTCCGTGGGCGCTGCCGCAATACACCTTCTTCTCCCTCACCCGCGGGCTGGTCGCGTACGTGCTCTCGCTGCTGTTCACCCTGGTCTACGCCTTCTGGGCCGCCAAGGACCACCGGGCCGAGCGCATCCTCGTTCCCTTGCTGGACATCCTCCAGAGCATCCCCGTCCTCGGCTTCATGCCGGGGGTCGTCCTCGCCTTCGTGGCCTTTTTCCCCCACAGCAACCTCGGTCTCGAGCTGGCCGCCGTCATCATGATCTTCACCGGCCAGGCGTGGAACATGACGTTCAGCCTGTACCACTCGTTGAAATCCGTCCCCCCTGAGCTGCAAGAAACGGCGACCCTCTACCGCTTCGACTGGTGGCAGCGCTTCAAATGGGTGGAGCTCCCCTTCGGCACGACGGGCCTCGCCTGGAACAGCATGATGAGCATGGCTGGCGGCTGGTTCTTCCTGATGATCAACGAGAGCTTCGTCCTGGGCGACCACGACTTCCGGCTGCCGGGCCTCGGCTCCTATATGAAGGTCGCTGTCGAGAAGGGAAACGTGGCCGCGATGATCTACGCTGTCATCGCCATGATCGTCATGATCGTCATGCTCGATCAGGTGCTCTGGCGCCCGGTGGTAGTCTGGGCTCAGAGGTTCCGCGTCGAGGAAAGCTCCGCGGCCGAAATTCCCCAGAGTTGGTTCTTGCGGGTGCTGCGCCGGTCGCGTCTTCTTCGGCGCCTGGCCGTCTGGAGGCGGCGCGGGCAGCAGCCGAAAGATCACGGTGAAGCCAAGCGGCCGGCGGCGGCCACTCGATCTCTCACGCCCTTCGGGCCATGGGCCGCGACAGGATCGCTCGTGGCTCTCCTGGTGTTTCTCGCGTTCGGCTCGTGGCGGCTCTTTCACTTTCTGAGTCACGTGCCCGCAGCCATTTGGTGGTCGCTCCTCATGGCGGGACTGGCGACGCTCGGGCGCGTCCTCCTCTCGACCGCGATCGGCACTCTCTGGGCGGTACCGGCCGGCCTCGCCATCGGCCTGTCGCCTCGCTTGTCCCGAGCGCTCCAGCCCGTCGTTCAGGTCGCGGCATCCTTTCCGGCCCCCATGCTTTTCCCGGCGGTCATCGCCCTTCTCCATCTCCTCGGGGTGGGCCTCGGCGCGGGGAGCATCCTTCTCATGCTCCTGGGGACCCAGTGGTACATCCTCTTCAACGTGGTGGCGGGCGCCTCTTCGGTTCCCTCGGATCTCCGCGAAGCGGCGAAGAGCTTTCGGCTGACTCGCCGGCAGCGCCTGCGGAGCCTTCATCTCCCGGCCACCTTCCCGTATCTCGTGACCGGGTGGGTCACCGCGGCGGGTGGAGCGTGGAACGCGAGCATCGTGTCGGAGTACGTGTCGTACAAGGGATCGGTGCTCACGACGTTCGGGCTCGGCGCCAAGGTGAGCCAGTTCGCGGAGAGCGCCGACTTCCATGCCCTCGGGGCGGCGGTGCTGCTCATGTCGATCCTCGTCGTCACCTTCAACCGGCTCGTCTGGCGACCCTGCTACGATCTGGCCACCGCGCGCTACTCCCTGGCGAAGTGAGGAACTGATGACCGACGCGGCGATCTGCGAGCTGCGGGGAGTCCAGAAGTCGTTCGATCGCGGCGGCCGCAAGCCCCTCAGGGTCCTCGAGGACATCGACCTCGCGATCCGGCCGAACGAGGTCGTCTGCCTGATCGGGCCCTCGGGGTGCGGGAAGTCGACGATCCTCCGGATCTTCGCGGGGCTCATCCGGCCGACGCGGGGAGAGGTCCTCCACCACGGACAGAAGCTCGACGGTCTAAACCCGGGAGTCGCCATCGTCTTCCAGAGCTTCGCCCTCTTCCCTTGGATGACGGTGGAGGGCAACGTCGAGACCGTGCTGCGGGCCACAGGGCTTTCCGAAAAAGAAGTCGGGGACCGCACGCGCCACGCGATACAGCTCGTCGGCCTCTCCGGTTTCGAACGCGCCTACCCTCGCGAGCTGTCGGGAGGGATGAAGCAGCGCGTCGGCACGGCCCGAGCCCTCTCGGTAGATCCGGAGCTTCTCTTCCTCGACGAGCCCTTCAGCCAGGTGGACGCCCTCACGGCCGAGGGGTTGCGCGCCGAGATCCTGGACATCTGGGACGACACAGAACGCAACCCCTCGAGCATCCTCGTGGTGAGCCACGACAGCCGCGAGGTGGTCTACATGGCCGACAGAATCGTCGTCCTGTCCGCCAACCCAGGACGCGTTCGGACCATCCTCGACAACACGCTGCCCCGCCCCAGGGACGCGCGCTCTCCCGAGTTCCTGCGGATGGTGGACAAAGTCCACGACATCATCACGTCCACCGAGCTGCCCGACGTGACGGTGACGACGGCTGAGGCCTCGGTGGGCCTCGACATCCTGGAGCCGCTGCCGAGCGCCCACAGCGGAGACATCCTGGGCCTGCTGGAGTTCCTGGAGGGCCAGGGCGGCAGCTCCGAGCTCTTCCAGGTCGCGGCCCAGACTCGGGTCCCCTTCGAACGCGTCCTCAACTCCGTCAAGGGAGCCGAGATGCTGGATCTCGTCGACACGCCCCGGCGCCTGGTGGTCTTCACCCCACTGGGGCAGCGCTTCGTCCGAGCCGATATGGACGAACGCAAGACGATCTGGAGGGATCAGCTCTTGCAGCTCCGTCTCTTCAGGATCGTGAAGGACCTCATGGAGCTGCGTGGTGGCGACGTCTCGAAGGAGGAGGTCGTGCAGGAGATCTCCACCCGCCTTCCGATGGAGGACCCTGAAATCACCTTCGGGACCATCGTGGCCTGGGGACGCTTCGGCGAGCTGTTCGACTACCACGAAGAACAGGGGATGATCACCCGGGCCTGAGGCCGGGCTCAGACCATGAAGCTCTTCGGCGGGTTCTCCATGTGGAGGATCGACCGGGCGTAGTCGAAGCCCGAGATGTCGCTGCCGCTTCGCCCGTCGAGGGCCAGCTCGCTCAGGATCCGCCCGATGAGCGACGCGAACTTGAAGCCGTGGGCCGAGTCGACGGCGATGAAGACGTTCTCGTGGCCGGGGAGCGCGTCGAGGATGAAGTTGCGATCGGGCGCCATGGTGTATAGGCACGGCTTGGAGTAGAGGACCGGGCCGACGGCTCCGGGGATGTACTGCTTCAGGAAGTCGGTCACCCGCTTCTCGATGGCGGGGTTCGGGTCGAATGTGCGCGTCTCCACCGTGACCTCGGCGCCGCCCACGTCCTGGGTCGCCTTCACGGCGTTCTCACCGTAGACGGGGAAGCCGTAGTAGCAGGGCTCGTCCATCCAGATCCAGAGGGGAAAGCGGCCGACCTGGAAGGGGCCGAGGTCGGGAGGCACGAAATACGTGGCCTGCTCCTGAGTGACCGTGAGGGGAAGCTTCAAGCCGAGATGCGCCAGGGCGTGGTTGGCCCATGCGCCCGCGGTGATCAACAGCCTCTTGCAACGGTACGCTTCGCCTCCCGCCACCACCTCGACCTCGCCTCCCACGGAGCGCAGCGACTCGACCGGTGCGTTGTCCCGTATCGTGGCGCCGTGCTCGCGGGCCATTCGGACATGGGCCGCGTTGCACTTCGTGGCGGGGGCGATCCCGCTCTCCGATTGGTAGAGGCCGACGATGTCGTCGCTCAAGCGGAACGCCGGCCACCGTCGCATGATCTCGGCCGCGTCGAGCTTCTCGTACGGCACCGAGCAGGCGTCGAGGCTCTCGTAGTAGTCCTTCAGGGAAATGCTGCTCGTCGGCCTGGCGAAATCAAGGCCCCCCGTCTTGACGATGAGGCTCTCCCCCGCGTCCTTCTCGAGCTCGGCCCAGGCGCCGTAGGCTTGCTTCGCGAGGCGGACGTACTGGGGGGTGTGGTACGAGAGGCGGATGATCCGCGAGTGGTCGTGGGACCCGCCGCGGACGTGGCCGATCTCGAACTGCTCGAGACCGAGGACGCCTTTGCCCAGCCGGCGCGAGAGCCAGTAGCAGGCGCCGCTTCCCATACCGCCGACGCCGAGGACGATCGCTTCGTAGTCGCGCTTCACGCCTTGTGGCCGTGCTGCTCGTAGGCCGACATCGGCTTGTCGTAGTCGACGCGCCACTGCCGCTCCTCGGTCTTGGCCTTACCGAGAGCCTTGGCCATGGCGTGGACGTGGCAGGCCACGGCGCCGCAGCAGGACCCGATGAAATTGATCCCCATCTCCTTGGCCTTCACCGCGTAGTCCCCCATCTCGGCGCGGGTGAGCTGCAGGGGGTCGAGCCCCACTGGGAAATTCGGCAGCGTCGTGAAGTCGACGGCGTCGGCGCTGGTGCGATAAGCCGTGGGTTGGCATCCCACGTATCCCGAGACCGCGGCGCGCACCTCCTTCATCAGCGGGAGCGTGTACTCCGGGTTGCGGAGGCAGTTGACGCCGACGATGTCGCATCCGGCGTCGGCCAGCTTCTTCGCGCACTCGGCCACGCTGTCCCCCTCGTAGGAGCGCGGGTTCTGCTCGAAGGACATGGTGACCATGGCCGGCAGGCCGGCGGCCTTGATGCTCTCCACGGCGATCAGAGCCTCCCCGAGGTACGAGTAGGTCTCGCCGATGATGAAGTCGACGCCATCCTCCATCATGACCTCGATCTGTCGATCGAAGAGGGCTCGCACGCGCTTCTTCGAGGCGGCTTCCTTCGGGTCGTAGACCCAGGTCAGGCTCAGGTTCCCGGCCACGAGAGCGTCTCCTTCGGCCGAGACCTGTCGCGCGACCTTGACGGCCGCGCGGTTGATCTCGTCGACCTTCCCCCCGAGGCCCACGGTGTTGAGCTTGTCCTCGCTCGCGTAGAAGGTCAGCGTCTGGAGCACCTCGGCCCCGGCCCGCAAGAACTCGCGATGAAGCTGGGCGAGGGCTTCGGGATGTGTCAGGCTCACCTCGGGTGTGAAGGGCCCGGCCTGGACGTAGCCTCGCTTCTCCAGCTCGAGGAGATAGCCCCCGTCGCCGAGAACGACGCCCTCCGCCAACCTGTCGAGAATTCCCTTCCGGGCCATGATCTCTCCTTGTCGGGGCAGTATGACTTCTGGTCAGATTCTGCTTCCTGAAGCAGGGTGAACGGAGACTACAGGCATGCCTGGCAAGGGTCAATAGACTCCTTCCGCTCATAACTCGTGGTCACAAATGGCGAACCCGGGCGCGACGAGTGAAAGGTCGCCTGGTCCTCGCCTTTTGCGACCAACGCGGTCGCGAGATCCCTTCGCGAAAGGCTCTCTTCGCCGAGGGGACCGGCCGGCCCCCGGGAGCTGGCTCCTCGCCGCGTCTCAGGCGGGGCGAATCTCGAATCTCCGATTCGGCAATGACCAGCCGAGAGAAACGTACCGCTTCGAGGTGTATCGGAGCTCCGCGGTCGATCGACTCCTCGAGCACCTCGACCAGCCGTGTGTGGATTGGAAGACGGAGACGCTGCGGCGCCTGCTGCTTGAGCTCCGGAGATCTAGGCGCTGTCTGCACTCGTATTGTCCTGAATTCTCTTACGACGACGACAGAGGGGTGCATCACATCGAGGGCGTCAAGGGCCGCATCTCGGAACGCTATCGGCTTAACCGAATTCTCATGGAAAGCTGTTTCGAAATCGAGATCGAGGAGCCGTCATCCGCTGCTCCCACTACGAGGCCGGGATGACCTGGGTGGGCGGGTAGTGCATGCTAGGCATTGGCTCAGGGGTCGCCGGGGGGTCTCGGTGGAATTCACGCTTCGCTATCAAGGCCGCTGACCGGCAGCAAGTCAGTCCCATACCCGAAGCAGAGAAAAGCACGCCATTCGGATGGCCCTGCACGCGCAACTCGAGCGACTGTGGGCGACCGGGGAGGGCCTCAGCATTGCTCTCGAAGAGGGGCTGCCGGAGGCCCGCCTAACCGGCAGCGTGGCAAGGCTCGCAGATCCGCAGAAGAACGACAGCAACCACCACAATTGGTTCTTCGTCCCGCTACTCGGTTACGAGTTCGTTCCGCTAGTGACACGGCGCAGCGGATTCATTTGCGAGCTTGCCATCAAGTTTCTGCGGCGAGGAAGACCCGGTGACGTGGTTGGAAATGGCGGCGATCTGGACAACAGGATCAAGGTTCCATTCGATGCCCTGCGCACACCGCATTCTGAATCCGAGGTCTTCAACCCAGCAGATACGCCGCCGCAGCGTGTCTTCTGCGTGCTGGAAGACGACTCCCTTATCAAGAAGTTCTCTGTTGACTCGGGAACACTGTTGGCGCCGGCAGGGTCCGACAGCGACGTTGATCTTCAGATAGACGTCAACGCCAGATGGGAGATGTTCTGACGCAGGCTTCTTGCGAGGCCGGGCCCTCGAGCAGCTCCGGAAGGCCTGGGGTGGCGAACGTCTGGCGGACTACCTCGAAGGCCTTGCCGCCTGGGCGACGCCACTTGCCGAGGCGAAGGCGAGCCAGACGGGAGAGATGCGGATCCAGATCCACCAGGGGCGCCTGAAGGAGGCGAGGATCACGGAGGACAAGAGGATCGCGTAGCCAGAAATGTGTGGCGCGACGGGAGCCCGAGAGCCGACTTCCCGAGCGCCGCCCTGCACTCGAAAGAGCCCGCTCGAACAGCGACCGGCTGCCGAAAGCCCGGAACGAGCGGTTGACGCCCGCGGGCGTTCTGGGTACCCTGACAGAGAGCATGAAGGATCGGTGGCGGCGTCTCGCTCTTGCGGTGGTGGCCTTCGCGGCCGTCGGGGCCCTCTCCTTCGAGAGCTACCTCCCTCACACCGACGACGGATGCGCGGTCGAGACGCACTGCGCCGTCTGCGCCGCCCACCTCGGCACCGCCGCGGTGCGCGATGTCCACGCGCCCGCTGTCGCTCGCCTCCAGGTCGTGGGAGTCGTACTCCCGGACGCCGTCACGACCGCCCTCGATCCGCCAGTCCCTGCATCCTCGTCCCGCGGACCTCCTCTAGCGTAGCAGCCCTTCGTTCCAGCCCGGGCGCGTGCCTTGGCTCAGCCGCTACGTGTGCGTGTCCGAGGAGACTCATTCATGGAATCCGCTCGCCGATCCCTCCGAGCCTTGCTGCTGTTCCCCACGCCCCGCTCCGAAACGGCGGCTGACCGCCGCCGACCTGAAACCACTGTTCGTTGCTGTCTGTCCCCGGCGCTATTTGTACTCGCTATTTGCACGCTTGCACCGTCGATCTTTGCCGAAGAGCCGGCGGCGCTTGCCGCCGACGTGCAGCAGCTCAAGACGGAACTAGAAGCCCTGCGCGCCGAGTACGCCAAGCGGCTGACCGAACTGGACGCCCGTCTGGCGGCGCTCGGGCAACCTATGCCCGAAGTGGCCGCGCCGAGCTCGACGACCCCGACGCCGGCCGTCGCCGAGGCCTCGTTCGTGCCGACGCCGGCCCCAGCCGGTGCTTCTAAGGTCTTCAACCCCGACATCGCGGCCATCGGCGACTTCATCGGGGTGGCGGGGAAGACCCCCGGCAGTGGCGAGCGGTCCCTCGACATGCACGAGTCCGAGTTGTCC
>JBGPYB010000235.1:0-5679 GCA_041493035.1 Vicinamibacteria bacterium
TCCGCTACGCCTTCCAGCATGCCGCCGACACCGGCGCGAGCACCCTCAACCGGGCCATCGGGTCGGCGAGCTACAGGCAGGAGGGCACCAACGAAGGGCATTCCGGTCTGGCCTCGTGGACACACTCGCTTTCGTCGTCCTCGACGAACAGCCTCCTCTTCGCAGTGAGCGACTTCGACAACTCCACCATGCCCGTCACGCCGGGGACTCAGTTCACGTTCCCGAGCATAGTGGACGGAGCCTCGTTCCGCGTGCCGCAGGCCACGACACAGCGGCGGTACCAGTTGAACGACACGGTATCGTTTCTTCTGGGGAGCCACAGCCTGAAGGTCGGGGCCGAGTACCAGAAGGTCTCGGCCAACTTCGGCCTCGGCGTCTTCCGCCAGGGGCGGATCGAGTTTGTCCAGGACTTCCCGGAGTTCGACCTGAACGGCGACGGGCGAGTGGACGACAACGACCTTCTCTTCGCCGTCACGCTCCGAAGCAACAAGCCCGACCAGGACCTGAACCTGAACAACCAGGACAACACCCATTTTGCCGGCTTCGTGCAGGATGACTGGCGGATTCACCCCCAGTTCACGATCAACGCCGGCCTCCGGTACGAGTTCGACACCGACGTGAAGAACGTCAGCGGCTACGACCAGGTCAACCCGATCGTGAAGCCGTTCTACGTGGGGGACCGGAAGCGCGACGGGAACAACTTCGGCCCGCGGGTGGGCTTCAACTGGGCGTCGAAGGACGGCCGCACGAGCGTCCACGGCGGCTATGGGATCTACTACGACCGGGTGACGCTGGAGATCGTCTCGCTCGAGCGCGGCCTCGACGGACGCTCCCTCGTCGTGGAGGTGCGCGCGGGGAACGTCTTCTTCCTGGGCCCCCAGGGGCCGGCACCCGGCGCGCCGAGCCTCCAGGACCCCTTCACAGGGTTCATCCTCCCCGGGGCGGGGGCATCGGGTATCGACATCATCGACAACCGGCAGCAGAATCCCACCGTGCAGCAGTTCAATTTCGGGGCCCAGCGCCAGTTCGGCAAGGACTTCGTCGTGAAGGCCGACTACGTCCACAACCTCGGGACCCACTTCATCATCGGCCGGCCCCTCGGGACCGTCTTCAACCCCGTTGTAGGAGGGCCCGACACCGTCGTGAACCTCGAGTCGAGCGTCAACACGCACTACGACGGCCTCCTCGTCTCGACCGAGAAGCGCTTTTCCCAGGGGTCGCAGGTCCGCGTCGCGTACACGTTTTCGAAGGCCCTCAACTACGCGAACGACGACCAGATCCCGTTCTCGTACGGCCCCGTGGATCCGAACAACCTGCGCCTCGAGTACGGCCCGACGCCCAACGACCAGCGTCACCGCGTGAACGTGTCGGGGACCTTCGTGCTGCCCGCCGGGTTCAGGCTCTCGCCCCTCTTCACCTTCGCCACGGGCGTGCCGATGGACATCCAGATGCCCGACGGCAGCTCGCGGGTGCCGGCCTTCCAGCGCAACGCCGGCGGGCGCCAGTTCAAGACGGGGGCGCAGCTCAACGCGTTCCTCCAGAATCTCAACGCCTCGGGCGGAATCAATGGGACGCTGCTGCCGCTGGTGAACGACGACGCGCGGTTCAGCGACAACTTCCAGTCGCTCGACGTGCGCCTCTCGAAGTCGTTCCACCTCGGGAAGACGAGTTCGATCGAGGTGATCGCCGAGGCCTTCAACCTCTACAACGCGACCAACATCCTGGGCGTGTCGACGTCCAACTACTCGGGCTTCTCCAACGTCCTGGTGCGGGACAGCAGCGATCCCACGAGCGCCGGCTACCTCCGCTCCTCCAGCTTCGGCAAGCCCATCACGACGGCGGGAGGCGTCTTCGGGAGCGGCGGTCCTCGGGCCTTCCAGTTCGGGGCCCGGATCGCCTTCTGACGAAACTCACGCGACAGCTCGGACTCGGGTCGGCGACGGCGGCGGTGGTCGGGCAGGTCATCGGTGTCGGGATCTTCCTGACCCCCGCCGCGATGGCCAAGTCGGTCGGATCGCCGTTCTGGCTGCTCGTGGCCTGGCTCGTCATGGGGACGATGGCGCTGTCGGGAGCGCTCTGCTACGGCGCCCTGGCGACGCGCTTTCCGGAGGCGGGGGGAGGCTACGCCTATCTCCGCGAGGCATGGGGGCCGCGCTTCGCATTCCTTTACGGCTGGGAGTGCCTCCTGGTCATGGATCCGGGGCTCACGGCCGCCCTCGCCACCGGGGTGGCGGCTTACCTGTCGGCCATCGTTCCCCTGTCGTCCGGTGCGCAGAAGGCGGTCGCCATCGGGAGCATTCTCGTCTTGGCGGTAGCCAATGCCAGCGGTCTGCGCGTGGGCGACGGCATACTCCGCGTGGTCACGGTCCTCAAGCTGGGCGCTCTCGGCTCTTTGGTCGTCTGGGGTTTCGCTCGCGGCGCCGGCGACTTCGCCCACTTCCTGCCCCTCGTGGCCCAGCGTCCTGGCTCGCAACCTCTGCTCCCGGCGCTCGGCGGTGCGACGGTGGCCGCCTTCTTTTCCTTCGGCGGATGGTGGGTGGCCGCCAACATCGGCGAAGAGGTGCGCGACGCGGAGAAGACTCTCCCGAAAGCGCTGGCCCTGGGGATCGCCATCACTACGGTCGTCTACGTGCTCGTGAGCGCCTCGTTCATCTACCTCGTGCCGATGGAAGCGGTTGGTTCGGGGGAGACGTTCGCCGCTCAGGCCGGCGCCGTCCTCTTCGGTTCCGTGGGCGGCACCATCCTCACGGGAGTGGTCGTTCTCTGCGTCCTCGGCAGCGCTGCGGCATTCCAGCTTCTGGCGCCCCGGGTCTACTACGCCATGGCCAGGGACGGCGTCTTCCTCCAGAGCATCGGGCAGCTCCACCCACGATTTGGCACTCCGGCGCGAGCCATCGCACTCCAGGCGTTTCTGGCCTCCCTGTTCATCACCGTCGGCACCTTCGACGAGATCGTGGCGTACTTCGTCTTCGCTACCGTGGCGCTCGTCGCTCTCACCGTGGCCGGCGTCTTCGTGATCGACCGGCAGGTGCCGGCGGGGGAATCGCTCCGGAGCCGCATCTGGGGCTATCCCGTGACTCCAGTGGTCTTCCTGCTGCTCTCGTGTCTCGTGCTCGCGCTCTACGCGGCCAACCGCCCGTGGCAGGCCTCGTTGGGTGTCCTGGTCGTGGCACTCGGGGCGCCGGTCTACGAATGGGTCGCTGCGGCAAAGCGATCGAAGGCCGCCGAGGGAGCGAGCCCGGCATGACCTGGATTCGGACCATTCCCATCTCCGAGGCGAGCGACGAGCTGAAGCGAGCCCTGGAGGCGCAGCGAGCGCTCCATCCCATCGAATACTCGTTCAACTACATCAACCGCGTGGCGGACGCCCTGGGTGTGGGGTAGGAGTGACGATAGTCAGCGCGCCGCGGTCTTGCCGCCGGCGGCCCTGAGGGCGTCTCCCCAGCTCTTTTGCAGCTCGGGATAGCTGAGCGCGAGTGCGACAGGGAGGGCCTCTTCCGAAGGCATGCGGTCCCCCAGGGCGGCGAGGAGGCGAACGAGGCCCGCCTCTCCGCTCTGCCGCAGGATGTGGGCCACGGCCGAAAGACTCTCGGCGTAAGCCTGAACCGCATCGGTTTCCGAGAGGGACTGGAAGGGGGCTTCCAAGGTCAGCAGGGGCAAGAGCCGGCCGGCTCGCGCGATGGGGGCAAGAACGGAATCCTCGCGAGACGGATCGCCGCCCTCCAGCCACTGGGCGATTCCCTCCTGGAGCCATGTGGGACAGTTGCCCGCCGTTCGCGCGGCGATGAACGAATGGGCCAGTTCGTGTCGCAGGACCCGCGTCAGCCGTGGCGAAGGGGCATCGAGTCCCTGCAAGGGAACGCGGATGGTGCCGTCGTTCAGCCCCTCGGCCCAGAGGGGAGTGCGGGCGTCCTGAAAGCGCGCCTCGGTCTGCAAGACCACGGTGATGGGCTCCTCCGGGGTTCCTCCCAAGCGCCGTCCGTAGTCGTTGTATGCCTCGGTCAGGGTCCGCACCACGACGAGGCCCAGAGCCTCGTTGACGCTGCCGTCGTAGCGGACGCGGAACTGCGCGGGCTTTGACGGGCCGAGAGCCGGGGTCACGGGCTCACCCACCTTGCGCTGGACGTCAGGATCGGGCCGAAGCTGCAGGCTCTTGCGGTATTCGATTTCGGCGCCGGCTCGGTCGCCCATGGACGCCAGGGCATCCCCTCTGAGCGCGAGGGTCGTGGCGTTGCGGTCATCGACGCGGAGGGCCCGATCGGTGGCGTCTCGGGCCGAGCGTCCGTCGCCGAGGCGAAGGTAGGCCAGCGCCAGCGTTTGGAGAGCCGGGAGGGAGTTCGGGTCGCGAAGGAGTGCCTGGTGCACTGCGCGCACGGCCTCCGCGGAGTCCTCGTGGGCCAGCCGCTCTCGTGCTCGCTGGATGTCGGGATCCGCGGTCGGCTCCGGCCCTGTCTTCTGGTCGATCCGCTGGACGAGGCTTCGCGGGAGGCCGAAGGTACCGCCGTTCTTTTCGTAGAGGAGCTGCGTTCCCCGCACCCAAGTCCGGTCCGCTTCGATGGTGCGGCCGTTGGTGAGAACGATCATGTCGCCTCGAGTGACGGCGGGAACGGCGAGGAGCAGGGTCGCGACAGCGATCAGGCGGCGCACGTCAGGGAAGGATGCTCGCCGTGGAGACGGCCTTGGGAGAGGCGCCTCCCTTGCGGAAGTACTCGGGGATCGTGGGCACGGCAGCGTGGGCGCGCGTCTCGGAGTCGTAGACGCCCCAGCAGACCCGGTAGCACGAGCGGCCCTTGTATTCGACGGGCACGATGAAGAACTCCTGGGCCGAGACGTTTTGCGAAGCCTTCGCGAGAGTCTCTTCGGCGCACGCGACCAGCAGCTGCACGGTGTAGGAACCGGGTCCCACGCTCCTGAGGCTCGACGCGAACTCGCGGGCCGCTTCCGAGAAGGCGCCCTTCTGAAGGGCGCTCCTGGCATCGACGAGGGATCCGCCCCCCGGCCGCCGTATCAGGGGAGACGGAGTCGTGGGCCGAGGCGTGGCTGGGGGTAGGGTCGTCGCCGGTGGTACGGTCGTGGGCGACGGCGCCAAGGTGGTCGCGGGAGGCAGGGAAGGCTCGGTAGTAGGTGGCGTCCCGCTGTCGGACGGGAGAGTCGTCGCGGGGACCAGCGTGGTCACCGTCGTCGTCGTGACCTTCGGAACCACCCCGATGGGCTCGTGAAGGTGGGCACGGAAGAACTGGAACCAAACGGCCCCGCCCAGGGCGGCCGTGACTAGGAGAAGGGCGGCGACAGCGGGGATCGTCCGGCGACTGCCTCCCCTGTTGTTTCGCGGCTGGGGCCCGCCCTGCCCGAAGCGTGGCTCCCACCGCTCCTCTTTCGGTTTCTCGAAGGGAGTCAGCGGCCCTTCGAGTCCGCGCGAGTTGAGCAGAGCGTCCAGGGCCGCGAGATCCTCGCGGCTCGGAGGACTCGGCTTGACTGGCGCTTCGTTCCCGGCGGCTTCGAAGCCAGCATCGACCATCGACGGGAGGCGGATCTCCCTGGCCGGAGTCGGCGGCTTGGTGTCCGCGGGTGTCGGACGTGTGGGAGGCGGGACCAGGGGCGGCCGCGTCGTCGGAAGAGAGGGCGCTGGGCGCTCTTTCGGAACGCCGATGACGGTGGGCTCCGGGGCCGACGGCTCGA
>JBGPYB010000135.1:0-12396 GCA_041493035.1 Vicinamibacteria bacterium
AGCTGATAGCTCTGCGACGTGCGGCGCAGCGCGCTCGCCAGACTGCGGCCCGGACGAACACAAGAGTCATCGTTCTGGTGAAGGGAAAACTTCGTCGGCTCAGACCCTCCGACGTGGAGTTCAAGAACGCCAAATGAACTCCACGTCGGTGCGATCGCCGGCCGCCTGAGCCTCCGACCTGGTAGCTCTCCTATGGGAACAATGTCCTGAGAACTGGCAGCTATCCCGCTTTGCGGTAGAGAGCGTACCGTTCGGCTTGGGGCTTCCCCCCGTTCGCAGCGCGAGGAGTCTCTCAGAGGGGAGGAGCATCGCGCTGCGGGAGCGGGAGAGAGCGAAGGGATCAGGCGGGCGGTCGAAGGCCGCACCCGGCCGAGCCGCCTTGGCTGCCTCTACTGGCAGGCTTGGCGGCCTTCAGACGGTGAGATCGGCCATATGGGTCCGTTCCAGGAGAACGCAGCCCTCTTCGAGCATCTCTTCGGGCGGCTCGCCGCTTGGGCTGGACCGCGGGGACTCCTGGACGATCCCTCCAGCAGGCTGCTCTATGATAATCCCGATATCACCGAGTGACGATGATGTTCGGGGAACGGATGGAATCGGAGCGGCCCGGCAGGCGGGAGCGCCGCGGCGGCCGGCTGAAGCCCGGCCCATTCTGGAACTGCGCGGGGCCTCCTCGCACGCCAGCGGCAGCGAGACTCCGCTCCGTGGCCTGGACCTGAGCGTAGCGGCCATGATCCTGGGCACGAGCTTCCGCGATCCGGCGGCAGTGCTCACGCGTCTGCTCGACGGGGCGCGGCCCCGCCACGAGGGCTGAGCCGTGCCCCCCGGCACTGGCGATCTCGTCGTCCTCGCCATCGGCGGCAACTCGCTCATCAGGGACGAGCGCCACAGGAGCGTCCCCGACCAGTGGGCTCTGGTTCGCGAAACCTGCCATCACGTGGCCCAGATCGTCGCTGCCGGGCACCGCGTGGTGATCACCCACGGCAACGGGCCGCAGGTCGGCTTCATCCTTCGCCGCTCCGAGTTGGCTAGCCACGAGCTGCACGAGGTGCCGCTCGATTCGTGCGACGCGGACACCCAGGGGGAAATCGGCTACATGATCCAGCAGTCACTCGCCAACGAGTTCCGGCGGCGCGGCATGGCGAAAAGCGCGGTGTCGGTCGTCACCCAGGTCGAGGTCGACCCAGCGAGCCCAGAATTCAAGCGGCCATCGAAGCCGATCGGCTTGCCTATGGACGAAGCGACGGCGCGAGCGCGGTCGGCAAAAGGGGGCTGGCCGATCGCCGGGGACGCCGGCTGCGGCTGGCGGCGAGTTGTACCGAGCCCGGAGCCAGTGGCGATCGTCGAGCTCAGCGCCATTCGCGCCCTGATCGAGGCCGGCTTCGTCGTCACGGCCGTCGGCGGGGGCGGGATTCCGGTGGTGCGGGATGCGGTCGGCGACTATCGCGGCATCGAGGCGGTGATCGACAAGGACCTGGCCACATCGCTGCTCGCCTGCGACCTCGCCGCCGACCACCTGGTCATCTCGACGAGCGTGCGCCGGGTCTGCCTGGACTTTGGCCGCTCGACCCAGCGCGAGCTCGACCGGCTCACTCTCGCCGAGGCCCGCCGCTATCTTGCCGACGGCCAGTTCGGACGCGGCAGCATGGCGCCCAAGATCGACGCTGCTATCCGCTTCCTCGCCCGCGGTGGCAGGCGGGTCGTCATCACCTGCCCCGACGAGATCGAGGACGCCGTCGAGGGCCGCGCCGGGACTCTCGTCGAGGGGTAGCGGGCCCGCCGAAGGGGGCTCCGGTCTAGTGATGGCCGGCGCCCCGCCTTCGACCCCTTGCTTTCGGTATTGGTCCGCTTGCGGCGCTCCGTCCCGGGACCAAACGGAACGGAATGGGTGGGCACGGCCTCCCTCAATAGGAGAAGACGTTGGTGTCTTTGAATCAGGCGTCGCGGGCGACAACCGGTGAAGGATCTGGGTAGAGATGAAAGATGACGAGCGGCATGAACATGAACGACGAAGGTGGCGCATACGCACGACGTTGAGATCTGCCTCGCCGTGAAACCACTGTGAAGCGACCGCGGCCATGAGCGTTCCGGTTGCAGCACCTCTCCTCGATATTCGCGGGGTCTCCAAGCGGTACGGCGCGGTCCAGGCCAATGACAAAGTTGATCTCAGTTTGTACGCCGGGGAAGTCCATGCGCTTATCGGGGAAAACGGCGCAGGGAAAAGTACGCTTTCGAGAATCGCCTACGGTTTTACCCGCCCTGACTCCGGCGAGATTTTCCTGAATGGGAAGGCGGCGGACGTGCACTCCCCGCGCGAGGCGCGGGCACACCACATCGGCATGGTGTTCCAGAACTTCATGCTGATCCCTGCACTCAGTGTTCTCGAGAACATCGCGCTCTTCCTGACTGACCTTCCGCCCGTCATGCACCCGCAGGCAGTCGCGAAACGGATTCTCGAATTCGGCGAACGGTTCGGCTTGACCGTCGACCCTCACGCCCCGGTCCGCCAGCTTTCGGTGGGCGATCGACAGAAAGTGGAGATCCTCAAGCTGCTCATGGCTAAAGCCCGGATCCTCATCTTCGACGAACCAACGAGAGTGCTGGCTCCGCATGAGGTGAAAGCCCTGTTCCGGGTTTTTTCAGCCCTGAAGGCGGAGGGTTTCGCGATTCTGTTCATCACGCACAAGCTGCAGGAGGTGGTCCGCTGCGCCGATCGCATCACCGTAATGCGGCAGGGCCGCGTGGTGGGAAGTTTCGGGTCGGGGCAGGCGGATGTGGAGACCCTCGTGACGATGATGTTCGGGGAACGGGGCGCAATCGGATTAGCCCGGCAAGCAGAAGTGCCGCGGCGGCCCGCTGAAGCCCGGCCCATTCTGGAACTGCGCGGGGCCTCCTCGCACGCCACTGGTAGCGAGACTCCGCTCCGCGGCCTGGAGCTGAGCATCGCGGCCGGTGAGATCGTCGGTGTGGCTGGTGTTTCCGGAAGCGGCCAGAAAGAGCTTGGGGATCTGATCCTCGGCCTGCGCTCGCTGTCCGCAGGAAGCAAGTGGTTCTGCGGCGCCAACGCATCATCCTGGTCCATCGCGCGGATGAGGGAGAGCGGTGTCGCGTTCGTGCCTGAAGACCCCCTGTTGATGGCGGCCGTGGGCGGCATGTCCGTGCGGGAGAACCTCTCGCTGGGCACGGGTCGGCGGTACCAGAGCGGTGTCCGCACCGATTGGCCGGCCCTCGAAACGACCATGCGCGAGTCCTTCGAGGCGCTTGCCTTTCCCATCCCACCGCTCGACCCACCCATCGGCACGCTGTCGGGTGGCAATCTCCAGCGAGTGGTGATCGCCCGCGAAATGGCTCACGGACCCAAGCTCATCGTCGCGCTGTATCCCACCCGCGGGCTGGACGTTCGGAGCGCGGCATCCTTGCGGGATCTGCTCCGGCGAGAGCGCGATGGCGGCAGCGGCGTGCTCCTGATCTCGGAGGACCTCGATGAGCTCGCGGAGATGACGGATCGACTGCTCGTCCTGTTCGAAGGCGCCATCGTCGGGGAGTTCAGCCGCGGCACCTGGCAGCCCGAGGAAGTTGGGCGCCTGATGACGGGATCGACGGAGGTGAACGTTGCCTGAGAGGGGCCTCACCGCTGTCCTCCGCAGTTCCACGGCCTTGCGGAAGACAGCGCGCAGCTGCGGGATCGGCGGCGCCGCGCTCATGATGTTCGCGGCCATCCTGCTTGTGGCGGGGAAGGATCCGCTCAGGGCGTACATGGACACCTTCCATTACACCCTGGCTAACACCTATGGATTCTCCGAACTGCTGGTCCGCATGACACCATTGCTCCTGGCAGCGGTTGCCGTAGCCCTTCCGGCCCGCCTCGGCCTCATCAACGTCGGAGGTGAAGGCCAGCTCTACATGGGCGCTTTCATGGCCTCGGCCGGCGCTTTCCTCCTCCCCAAGGCGCCCGGGTGGATCCTCCTTCCTTTCGTCGCGCTCATGGGGTTCTTGGGGGGGGCGATCTGGGCTGCCATCCCCGGGATCCTGCGGGCCGGAAAACTGGTCAACGAGACCGTCGCGACACTCCTGCTCAACTACGTTGCTCCCCTCATCGTGAGCTACTTCGTCTTCGGCCCCTGGCGGGCCGCGGAGAATTCCGCTTATCCCCAGTCCTCGCCGTTCCCGGACGCGGCCCTGCTACCCTCCTTCTTCAACACCCGGATCCATGCCGGCCTCCTCATCGCCCTGGCGGCGCTGCTCGCCTACTGGCTGATCCTCGAAAAGACTCGCTGGGGTGTCGACATGAGGGCGATCGGCGGCAATGCGGAAGCCGCCCAGCGCCTGGGCATTCCCGTGCCGACCTGGATAGTGACGGCGCTGGCTGTCGGTGGTGGTTTCGCGGGGCTCGCGGGCATGGGGGAGGCGATGGGCATAGCCGGACGCCTGCGCCAAGACCTCTCGCCGGGCTACGGATTCTCGGGGTTCCTCATCGCCTGGCTCGCAGGAGGCAGAGCCCTCGGGATTGTGCTCATGGCCTTCCTCTTCGCCATCATCACCTCGGCAGGGGACACCCTCCAGATGACCCAGGGAGTGCCGTATGCGGTGGTCAATATCCTGCTCGCCATGATCCTTTTCATCGTGCTCGCCAGCCGGTCAGCAGGGGGGACTTCGAAATGACCGCGCCGCTGATCCTCGGGTTGTTGGCGGGCGCGATCCTCTCGGGGACCTCGCTCCTGTATGCCACACTCGGGGAAACGATCGTCGAGCGCTCGGGCATCGTCAACCTGGGGCTCGAGGGGATCCTCCTGATCGGTGCGTCCGTGGGATTTTCGGTCACCGCCACCACGGGGAAGGCATGGTTGGGGCTGATGGCAGCCGGCATGGCGGGAGGCCTGGCCAATGTGCTCTTCGGGTGGCTCGTGGTTACGCGGAAGGCCAATCAGCTGGCGAGTGGCCTCGCGATGATGTTCTTTGGTTTCGGAGCGAGCGCACTGATCGGCGCACCCTACGTGGGTGCCGTCATTGTCGGTCTGCCCAAGTGGAGGCCATCGTGGCTGGCTGGTTTTCGCTGGGTGAAGGCGACGACCCTTTTCAACTGGGACCTCGTCACCTGGCTCGCTATTCCGATGGCCATTCTGGTCTGGTGGGCCTTGTTCAGGACGCGCTGGGGGCTTGGCGTGCGCGCGGTGGGCGAAAGCCCTGCAGTGGCCTTCGCGGCAGGACGCAATCCTGCCATCCTGCAGTACCAGGCGCTTTCCTGCGGCGGAGTGCTGGGAGGGCTCGCGGGCGCGCATCTTTCCGTTACTTTGGCCATGACCTGGTCGGAGTACATGACCGCTGGACGGGGGTTCATCGTCATCGCTCTCGTCATCTTCTCCAAGTGGAACCCGCTGCGGGCCGTCGCGGCAGCTCTTCTTTTCGGCGGAGCGGAGGCCTTGCAGCTTCAGATGCAGGCGCGCGGATCGGTCATCTCGCCGTTTCTCCTCGAAATGTCCCCCTACATCCTGACTCTCATGATCCTGCTTGCCTGGGGCGGGTCGCGAAGGCTTTCGGCCCCGGCAGGCTTGGGCAGGACGTTCTATGGCTCGGAATGACCGGTTCCTGTCTCGCCCACCGACCTCGCCCCATCACCCCTCATGCCCCAGGGAGGTGAACGAGCCAACCCATGGCGCGTACCACATCACCCGCAGTGGCCCTCGTACACCACTTGACAGGACGTGGCAACTCGATGTCCCCCTCGCGAAACTGGTTCATTGACTTGGAGGTGCTCTCGTGAAGATGAAATTCGGACTCTTCGTTTCCTGGATCGTCCTTGCCTGCAGCCTGGCCGCCCAACCCGCCTTCAGCGAGCCAACGCCGCTGATCATCGGCGTGGTCTACGTTGGAGCCGTCAACGACTACGGGTACAACGCGTCGTTCCATCAAGCCTTCACGCAGGTCGCAACGAACCTCCCCGGAGTCAAGCTCGTCGAGGTGGAGAACGTCCCGGAGAGCGGTGAAGCCGAGCGGGTCATGGAAGGCCTGGTCCAGCAAGGCGCAAGGCTGATCTTCCCCACGAGCTTCGGGTATCAGGACTCCGCGCGCAAGGTTGCGAAGAGGCACAAGGACGTCGCCTTTGCATTCGCCGGGGACGGTGACACAGCGAAGAACTTCGGCGTTTTCTTCGGATCCACGCAGGCGGCCATGTACCCGATGGGTGTGGCGGCAGGCAAGATGACCAAGACCAACAAACTCGGGTTCGTCATCGGGATGCCGATCGGCTACGCGCTAGGGAACGTGAATGCATTCCAACTGGGCGCGAGGTCGGTCAATCCAAAAGCGCAGACGGTTGTCGTTGTGACGGGCGGATGGTCCGATAAGGCCAAGGAGGCCGGTGCCGCCAACGCCCTCCTCGACCAGGGGTGCGATGTGGTCGCGATGCACGTTGATTCCCCTGTGACCATCATCCAGACCGTCGAGGCTCGAGGGGGCATGTCGATCGGTTTCCAGTCGGTTGAGGCGCGCGCGCTCGCCCCGAAAGGGTGGATCACGGGTCTCGGCTTCACCTGGGCGCCATACTTCACGGAGCTGGCAAAGAGCGTCATCGCCGGCCGCTACCGCGGGGAGGCTGTATACCGGGGCCTGGGTGAGATGGTTGCCATCGCTCCCTTTGGGGCGTCCGTGCCTGCCGACGTTCAGGACCTCGTGAACAAGGCGGCTGCCAAAGTCGCGAAGGGCTTCAACCCCTTCACCGGACCTTTGACCGACAACAGGGGGAACCTCGTGCTTCCACCCGGAGCGACCGTCGGCGCGGATCAGATGGGCAGCATGAGCTGGTACGTCGACGGCGTGATCGGAAAGGCCCGGTAGACCATGGCCCTCAAGGAGCGCATCAACGCTGCGAACGCGGAGGCCTTTCGCCGCATCGTAGCCGCGGATCCGATTTTGGTAGACGTGGCACCAGCGTCGGAGGTAATCCCCGGAATGAGGGATCGCCTGATCCTCCATTCCGGCCCTCCAGTGACCTGGGACCGGATGTGCGGCGCCCAGCGCGGCGCCGCCATCGGAATGTGCCTGTTCGAGCGCTGGGCTGCGGATCCGGCGGCGGCCGAGGAGATGCTCCGCTCCGGCGAGATCAGCCTGGAACCCAACCATCACCACTCGAGCGTAGGGCCGATGGCCGGCACGATCTCGAGCAACATGTGGGTTTGGGTCGTGGAAAACAAGGCCTTCGGGAACCGGGCCTTCTGCCGTCAGGTCGAAAGCTTCCAGCAGTTCGGCGACTATTCCAGCAGCGCGCTCGCGCAGCTCGAGAAGTGGCGCGATGTCTGGGGGCCGGCGCTGAGAGCCGCTGTGCGCAAGATGGGAGGCGTACCGCTCAAGCAGCTTGTCGCCCGCGCCTTGCTCATGGGCGACGAGATGCACAACAGGGTCGTGGCGTCTTCCAGCCTTTTCGCCAACGCGGTGGCCCCTGTTCTGGTCGACTGCGGGCTGCCGAAGCAACAGGTCGTGGACACCCTGTACTACGCCGGGAACCACCCTTTCCTCTTCCTCGGGATCTCCATGGCTGCGGCGAAGGCTTCCGTGGACCCCGCACGGGGTGTGGAGAGCAGCACCGTCGTCACCGCGATGGCGCGCAACGGCACTGACTTTGGCATCCAGGTGAGCGGCCTCGATGGCGAATGGTTCACGGCCCCCGCGCCGCGCGTCGAAGGCCTTCTCCTCCCGGGTTGGAAGAAGGAGGACGCCGGACTCGACATGGGCGACTCCGCGATCACCGAAACGGTCGGCTGGGGCGGTTTTGTGATCGGCGGCGCGCCGGGCATCCTGAATTTCACGGGGGGGACGGCCGAACAGGCGCTGGCTTTCAGCCGCGAAATGCGCTCCATTTCGGTCGGCCAGAGCCCCGACTATCTCATCCCTGCCCTGGACTTTCAGGGCTCCGCCGTGGGTATCGACATCCGGAAGGTCGTGCAGACGAACATCTTGCCGGTCGTCGACACCGCCATCGCCCACAAAGAACCGGGTCACGGAATCATCGGGGGAGGCATCGTGCGGCCACCCCTGGAGTGCTTTACCAAGGCGCTCACCCGATTTGCTGAGAGGAGTTCGGAATGGTCAGAAGGACCGTCATCCGGAAGAACCGTTACTTCGATTCCGTCTTCCTGATGCGTGTCGCCCGGCGCCTCGCCTCACAACCGGGCATGAGCGACGCATCCGCAGTGTTGGCGACGGCGGCGAACCGGAAAGTCCTGATCGGAATTGGCTATGGCGAGGCTGGGCGCGATCCCGACTTCGCCGCCGCCGGCCCCAACGACCTCGTGATTGCTCTGGAAGGTGAAGAGGCCGCCGTGGATGCGATCGCCGCGAACGCGGATTCCTACCTCTCCCAGGCCGCCGAGACATCCTCGGGAGCTGGCGGCTCGTCGCCACGGCCACGCTCGATCAACGAGGCGATGGAGCGGCGACCGGACTGCAGTCTGGCCGTGATTTCCGTTCCGGGGGAATACGCGGTGCGCGAGGCTCGGACCGCCCTCCAGAAAGGTCTCCATGTCTTTCTCTTTTCGAGCAATGTTTCCGTCGACGACGAACGTTCGCTCAAGACCGAGGCGCGGCAACGGGGACTCATCGTGATGGGCCCCGACTGCGGAACGGCATTCCTGGGCGGTGCGGGCATTGGTTTCGCGAACGCGGTGCGCCGCGGGCCTGTCGGCATCGTCGGCTCCGCGGGCACTGGCATGCAGGAGTTCGCGAGCCTGGTCCACCAAGCCGGGTCGGGAATTTCCAACGCCATCGGCACGGGCAGCCGGGACCTCTCGGACGCTATCGGGGGTATCTCGACGCTGATGGGAATTGACGCCCTCGAGGCCGATCCGGCGACGAAGGTGATCGCCGTCGTTTCCAAGCCGCCAGGAACGGGCTTCACGGCCACACTCGGGGAACGCCTCGGCCGGTGCGCGAAGCCTGTGGTCCTGTGTCTCCTCGGGGCAGAGCCGGACAGTTTGAGAATCCACAATCCCGAGGGTTCCCGAGGGCAGCCGACGCCTCGGTGGGCCTTCACCCTCGACGAGGCAGTCGCCTCAGCTCTCGAGGTGGCAGGCGTAAATGAACCCGCTTTCCTCCGATCGGACGAGCGCGTCATGCGCGAAAGGGCCGCCATCGAGATTGGGAAGATGCGCCCGGAGCAGCACTACCTCAGGGGGCTGTTCGCCGGGGGGACGTTTTGCTACCAGGCCCAGGCGATGTTTCTCAGATCGGGGCTTCTCGTCCACTCCAATGAACCTCTCCCCGGCATGCCCAAACTCCCGGACCCTCACGAAAGCCGCGAAAGCTCCTTCGTCGACATGGGCGCGGAGATCTTCGTACAAGGGCGGCCCCACCCGATGATCGACGCCTCGCTGCGGAGGAAGAGGCTCGAACGGGAGGGAGAGGACCCCACCGTCGCGGTGATCCTCCTCGATTTCATTCTCGGGGCCATCTCTTCCCCGGACCCGGTGGGCGACTTGTTGGGCGCCATCCGGAACGTCCAGGACAAGGCGCGTCGTAGGGGAGGCCACCTCTGTGTCGTGGCGTCGGTGTGCGGCACGGACGAAGACGAACAGGGGCTCGAGAGTCAGAAGGCCGCCCTGACGGAAGCTGGAGTGCTCGTGTTTCCGAGCGGAGCACAGGCCGCGAGCTTCTGCCGCGAGGCGGCGCTGATGCTTACACACCGAAAGGAGACGGCTGATGTCGGTCTTGCTTGAAGATCTGTTCCAGAAAGCACCCGTCTTCCTCAACGTGGGCGTCCCTGTGTTCGGTGACAGCCTCCGCGAAGCGGGCTACGAAGTCGTCTACGTCGATTGGTCGCCTCCCGCGGGTGGAGATGCCCGGATCGCGGACCTTCTCGATGACCTCCTTTGAGGATTCCCGCACCGACCGTGGCGCGTTCACCCGATACCGGGCCTCTTCGGTCGGTTTCGCGGCATGGGGCGAGTTGTCCGTGCCAGGAGTTTCTCTGAGCGTTCACAGCGTGTTCGCGTCATCGGTGAACCTCGAGGTGGGTGAGAGCGGAAGGCTCGTTGCCTTGACCGGGCCTTCCGGACGCGTCTACCCCCACGCGGTGGTCCTCGAACGCCCGGTGGACTTCAGGACCTGGCGACTGGCGACAGGCAGCTCCGTGCGGCTTGTCGAGGGCTTCGTCCGGATGGAGGGCCAGGGCATCACCGTGGCCGTGGATCTGAACCGCGCCCTCCGAGGGTTTCCGCGCTCCCTGCCCCCTATCGTCCGATTCACGAATATCTGCCACACCTGCGCGGCCCGGCTTGCAGAGCTCCAGGCCAGAGAACAGTTCGACCTGAGGCTGGACGCATTGCGGGATCCGGGACGGCCGGTGCCGAAGGAGGGTGAGGCCCTCCGGCAGGCCGCACTCGCACTTGGCGCTTCGGCGCGCACGCTGGCATGCGCAGACGAGCCCGGTTTCTGCCCCGATTCTCGAGCAAGGCTGGCGGACATTCGATCGTCCGTGTCCTCGCTTGTCGGCCTGGGCACCGGGCTGACGCCCTCCGGGGACGATCTCCTCTGCGGGTTCATCTCGGCCGTCCGGGCGCGATTCTGTGGCGAGCCGCACAGCGGCGGCGAGCTCCTGGGATCACTTCGCCTCGCCGTCGAGGAGAACCTCGGGTCCACGGGCGAGATCAGCGCGTCCCTGCTTCGCTCCATGATCCAGGGTCACTGGCCGGAACCCCTGCTCGATCTCGCAGACGCGATCGCGGCCGACCGGGAATCCGAAGCGTTGCATGCCCTCGAGGATCTATGCCGGCTCGGGCACAGCTCGGGGGCGGATATCGCGACAGGGTTTCTGTTCGGCCTGGAAACCCTGCCTGATCGCGGCATCGAGACTTCGGTTCGATCGCTGACCAATCTGAAAACGCCAACGGTTCACCGTCAGAGCCCTTGCGCCACGCAACCTCCCCTAGACCGCGGTCCAGCCGCTCTTGAACCCCCCAACCAAACCGGAATGGCCTCCCACTGAGAAAGGAGCACGAAATGAAGAACAAGATCTTCGCCGCTCTGGGATTCGCGACCCTCACGGTCTTCCCCGCACTCACGGCCAGCGCCGCCGACTGGAGCAATACGACCATCGGCTTCCGGTGGGGCCCCAGTTACCATGAACCAGGCATTCCCGACAGCATCGATAAGTACACCATCAACTTCAACCACGCGTCCGGCTATTCCTTGGGCCAGAACTTCTTCGTTGTGGATCTCTGGATCTCCAACAGCAAGGATCCCGCCAACACCGCGTCGCCTGGAACCTCCAAGGGCGCTTATGATGCCGATATTGTCTACCACCACGATCTGGATTTCGGCAAGCTCTTCAAGACCAAGATCGACTTCGGCCCCGTGCGTGGCATGAGCCTGACCACCGGCTTTGAGTTCGAAACCAAGAACACCGGGTTTGCACCGGCCACTTTCAAGGCCTATGTGGGCCCGACGTTCTTCTTCAAGGTCCCCGGCTACCTCAATGCGGGAGTGCTCTATTACCGGGAGTGGAATCACAACGCCTATGGCGGCTATGCGGCGAGCTCTGGCGGAGGGATCAACGTCACATACGCTCCGACCTACTTTATCTACGCCGCCTGGGGCATTCCTCTGGAGCTTGGCTCCGTCAGCACGCTTTTCGAGGGCTTCGCCAACTACACCGGTGCGAAGGGGAAGAATGGTTTCGGCACCGAGACCGTACCTGAAACGCTCATTCGCGCCCAGTGGCTGCTCGACGTCGGCTCGGTGTTCGGCGGGAAGAAGGGCGTCTGGCTGGTCGGCCCTGCAATGGAGTATTGGCACAACAAGTTCGGCATTCCCACGTACGAGGTTGGGGACCCCCTTCCCCCGGGCGCAGTGGTGAACCCCGAGACGATAACCTTCGTGGCGTCTATGAAAGTACGCTTCTAGACTGTCTTGACTGCACCGCGCGGAGGGCAACCTCCGCGCGGGGTTGTTTCCGCGGTGTCCTGTAGGGGCGCGATGGGAATTGCCGGGTGCTATCTCGCCTCGACGGTGCGGCCCCGTCCTCCGGTTTCATCGGCTCCGCCCGGCCCTACTGGCGTTCACGACCGTGTCGGTGAGTCAAATGGGGTCAGTCTTGCAAGATGGTATCTTCACTGAATGGCTCGCCCGCTGCGGGTCGAGTTTCCGGGGGCCCTTCGTCATGTGATCGTCCGGAGTAACGAGGATCAGAATGGGGTCAGGTCTACATTTTATGTCGGGCCGCCGGACGGCCGCCGGAGAATCCGCGAGTCGGCAAGGACCGAGGACGAAGAGATCGCCCGCAAGCGCCTCGCGCTGCGCCTACGCCAAGCCGCCAACGCTCAGGACGGCATCTCCGACTTTGAGGAGCCAACCCACCGCCGCGTTACCGTGGACACACTCTTCGACGAGCTCCTTGCTGACTACGAGCGG
>JBGPYB010000184.1:0-8434 GCA_041493035.1 Vicinamibacteria bacterium
ATTACGTTGTGTCCCTGGGCCTTGAGGCCGTATATGGAGCCCATCAATATGCCGTTTATCTGGTCTTCCTGGACGTAGAGAATGGGGGCCTCCCCCCTCTCCCCGCTTGCGGGGAGAGGGCAGGGGTGAGGGGCTGGCGCACCAGGATCGGCCCCCTCACCCTGACCCTCTCCCCCGGTGGGGGAGAGGGGATAGGTACGGAAACAAACGCATTTCTTACTGATCGCTGATCTACGGCATCGGGAAGACCGGCTTGTAGCCTGCGCGGCGCGAGATCTTGGGCCAGACCGTGAACCGCTCCATGCCGTTGGGCGTGTCGTTGATCTGCACGATGCACAGGGCGGCGTTCTTGTTCTGGCCGGTGCTGTCGAACTCGATCTTGTCGTAGGCCGCGATCATGGCGGGGCCGCTGCTCAGCTTGGTGGCCGCCAGGGCCGCGCGGATCTTGGCGGGATCGGTGGAGGCCGCCCGTTCCAGGGCGTCCTTGATGGCGTACATGGCCACATAGGCGTCCACGGACTCACCGGCCAGGTTGTAGCCGTACTTGGCCTTGAACTTGGCGTTGGTCTCCTTGGCGCCGGGCTTGTTGACGTCCGTCTCCCACTCGACGATGTCGAAGACGTAGCGGGCGTTCTTGCCGGCGGCCTTGAGGAAGGAGGGATCGGCGTGGCCACCGCCGCTGCCGATGATGGCCTTGAGCTTCACCTTGTACTCGGCGATGGTGTTGGTGAGGAGGATGGCGTCCGCGGCGTTGGAGACCAGGAGCAGGACGTCCGGGCTGGCCCGCTTGATCTTCTGGACGATCGGGCTCATGTCGGTCGCCGTGGAAGGATAGGGCTCGTCCAGGACCACCTCGTATCCCCCCTCCTTGGCCAGCTTGGCCCACTGCCCGGCGAACCCCTTGCCCCACTCACCGTTCTCGTAGACGAAAGCCAGCTTCTTGACCTTCACCTTGTACTCGTCCTGGATCTCCTTGAGGAAGGCGAACTGGTCGCGGGTCCACCAGCCATCCTTGGCGGCGATGCGGAAGACGTTCTTGAAGCCCTGCTCGGTGATCTTGTCGGCCACGGAGACCGGCACCACGAAGGGGATCCCGTAGCGCTCCGCCACGGCGGTGGTGGGGTAAGTTACGGAGGAGTTCCAGCAGCCGGTGAGGAGGTGGATCTTCTCGGTGTTGATGAGTCGCTCAGCCTCCGCGACCGCCTTCTCCGGCTTGGATTCCGAGTCGGCGTAGATCATCTCGATCTTCGCGCCACCCAAGGACTTGATGCCGCCCGCGGCATTGATCTCCTCGACCGCCATGTCGCGCGCGGCCTTGCCCTGCTGCCCCACCGACGCTGAGGGGCCGGAGAGTGGCTCGATGTTTCCGATCTTGACGATCGGAGCCGCCAGGGTCGAGCCGGTCAGAGCGAAGAAAGCTGCAAACACCGCGGTGCCTGTCCACAGACTGCGTCCAAAGCCTTTCGACATGTGTGAGACCCCTCTCTCTGAGAAGAAACTCCAATGCCTCGAGATCCTCTCCCGGTCGCGGACCATCGATCGGGTTTCGTCGGGTGTTTGGGGAGCGACGCCTCCTTTCCTGGCGATGGCTCTTCGGAGTGCCGACCTCAGGTGCGGTGTACCTGCCGGCAGAACCAGATCAGCGCCTCCAGGGCGTTGGTCGTGGTCAGCATCCCCACCAGGTTGCCGTTGTCGTCCAACACGGTGAGGCCGCCGCCGAGGCTCCGATCGCGTATGAGCGGTGCGCACTCGGCCAGATCGGTGTCCGGCGCGACCGAGTGCGGATACGGGTCCATGATCTCGGAGACCAGCTTGGTGGAGAGCAGGTGCGCCACCTCCCAGGCGTCCAGGGAGGCGCCTTGGCCGGCGGAGTGGGAGACTAGCATGGCGTCGGTCACCAACCCCACCAGCTTTCCCCGCCTCGTCACCGGCAGCCGGCGGATCCGCTTCTCCTTGAGGAGCTGCAGGGCCTCGAGGACGCTGGCGGTTGCGTCGATGGTGACGGGACGCGGCGTCATCCAGTCCCTGACCTTGGTCTTCATCGGCCTCCCTCGGGAATGAAGGACGGTTCCGATCCGCTCCGTTAGCAGCGTCCGTACCAACCGACGAGGAGGCTGGGGCGTGGGGTCGCCATCCGAACGACCCCTGAAAACAATGCCATCGACGGGTCTCCCTTGTCGGGCCCCCAGTCCGAGGGCGAATCCAGGGATGCAGCGCCGCCTAGGCGATGCAATCGCGCATTGGCGTTGTCCGGCAACGGAGGTTCGCGCAGGGCCGATCCGAGTCCCGACCTTTGCCCGGGCGAGACCGAGGCCGCGCGGGCGCATCTGCCCTCGATCCCGGCGAAATGCAGGCTCGCTCGGCAGCCCGCGGCCTCCCTTCCCGCGGCCTCGCGTCCTCGGCCGATGGATGGCATAGCACTCGCTTGAGGCCTGGGTGGCCTGACCCGAGACCCAGCCAGCGCAAATCATGCAAATCACGGTAGAGCTCCACGCCTCCTTCCGCATCGGTCGCTTCAAGTCGCAGGCGATCTCGGTCCCGGCGAGCGCAACGATCGGCCAGATCGTGCTGGAACTCGGGTTCCTGGAGAAGGAAATCGGCATCGTGCTGCTCAACGGTCGCCACGCCTCCCTCGGCCAGTTGCCGCAGGAGGGAGACGTCCTGTCCCTCCTTCCACGCATCGGCGGCGGTTGACCGAGGCGGAGGCGTCCACTAGGGCGAGGAGACCCATGCGCATTCTCGAACGGCAAACCGCGAACGCCCCGTCCTCGGTCCTCTATCACCGGTGCGTTGTCGACCTCGCCAGCCGGGTGGTGCGCTTCCAGGAGGTGCCCTGCCGCAACCTGGAGGACGTCCTGGGCGGGTTCGGGCGCTCCTTCCAGATCCTGGCGGAGCGCGCCATCGATCGGGCCTACACGCCAGAAAACCCGCTGATCGTGAATGTGGGCCTGCTCACCGGCAGCAGCGTCATAACGGCCATGCGGGTCTACCTCTCGGGGTACAGCCCGCTCAAGCAGTCCAGCCGGGGGCTGCCGGCCGCGATCTGGTCAGCCGGCAGCGGCGGCTTCGGCAACAAGCTGCGCTGGGCCGGCCTGGACGAGGTGATCTTCGAGAACCGCTCGGCGACGCCGGTCTACGCTCTGCTGCGAGCGGGCGACGGCGGACCCCAGGTGGAGCTCCGGCCGGCATCCCACCTGCTGGGACTCACCACCCACGAGAAGATCCTGGCCCTGCACCGGGAGCATCCGGGCGGTCACTACGCCGCCATCGGGCCGGCCGGCGAGCACTACGACTCGGTGTTCATGGGGGCGGTGGCCCTGAGCACCGACAACGAGCTCAAGTCGGGCGAGGGCAAGGTCCGCTTCGCCGGGCGCGGCGGGATGGGCAGCCTGATGGGCTACAAGAACCTCGTCGCCCTCGTGGCCCAGTGCCCGGACCAGTTCCCGCGCATCACCCCTGAGGTGAAGGCGGTCAACCAGGTCGTGATCAAAGGAGGCGGCTCGGCGCGCTTCCAGCCGGTGAGCCAGGGGGGCAGCGGCGGGACCTGGGCCAATTACCCGGTGCTGCAGGCCTTCCACGCCGTCCCCCAGGAGAACTTCCGGCCCCGCGGGACCGAGGACATGCAGGCCCTTTTTCCGGAGAACGTGGAGAAGGTCCTCGACGTCCGGCAGGAGGCCTGCGTGCGCTGCGGCATCCGCTGCCACAACAACATCCAGGAGCGCAATCCGGACGGCAGCCGGGGCGAGTTCTTGGGCAAGTTCGACTACGAGCCGCTCGGCCTCTTCGGCCCCAACCTCGGGATCTACGACGGCGCGCAGGTCGCAAAGCTGATCCACCTCTGCGACAACCTGGGGATGGATGCCATCTCCCTGGGGGCCACCCTGGGCTATGTGCTGGAGTACAACCAGCGCCACCCGCAGCAGCCGCTCTTCAACGGGGCCACCTTCGGCGACTTCGAGCGCATTCGCGAGCTGGTGATGCAGACCGGCCGGGGCTCCCTGGCGTCGATCGGTCAGGGGGTGCAGCGACTGTCCGAGGGGCTGGGAGAGACCTCCTACGCCATCCACGTCAAGGGGCTTGAGCTGCCGGCCTATCTCCCCGAGACCAACCCCGGTTACGCCTGGGCCATCGCCGGCGGACACATGTCGATGCAGACCTACCTGCTCCTCGCCAAGGAGGGCAAGACGGGGCTCGACGACTGGGTGAAGGCCATCACCCGCACCGGCCTGCTGCAGGTGGGCCACGACATGATCGGCCTCTGCAAGTTCGTGGGATTCGGAGCGGCCCACGAGACCACAGCCCGGGCCATCCGGGCGGTCACCGGTCTGGAAGTCTCCGTGGCGGAGCTGGAGGCGGCGGTGCGCCGGGCCTTCCTGCGAGGTTTGGCGCTGGAGCGCCGCCAGGGCTACAGCGACGCGGAGTACACGCTTCCGGCCCGAGTCTTCGACGAGCCCAACCCCCACGTCAAGCTGCCGCAGTTCGTCACCCGCGAGTTCTTCTCCGAGCTCCAACGCCGCGTCTGGCAGGTCTTCGCTCCCGAGATGGAGGGCCTGCTGCCGGAGCCGCCGCCCGCGGTCGCCTCCCCGGCGGTCGCGCGCGCCGCCTCCGGAGCTCCTGAGGACGCGTGATTCTCCAGGTTGTCGGCATGCAAGTTCGCATCGACTAGGCAACGGTGCATGATCGCGAGTCCCCGCGCGAGCCGATGGCGCAACGGCGAGTCCTTGCCCAGGCGC
The DNA here is from genome assembly GCA_041493035.1 of Vicinamibacteria bacterium. Classification (GTDB taxonomy): domain Bacteria; phylum Acidobacteriota; class Vicinamibacteria; order Fen-336; family Fen-336; genus JBGPYB01. Next base: position 4,734 of record JBGPYB010000184.1, read on the forward strand.
GGCTTCAAGGGTCCGCGGCCAGGTAGTCGACCTTGGTACGAGAGGTGCTACTCGGTTCGCGCGACACTGAATCCTTCTCCGAGGAGAGGCGCTCATGGCATCGAGGCAGGCCGAGTACCAGGCGCTCCGGGACCGCCACGTCCCGAAGGGAGTGTCCCACGCCACCCCAGCCTTCATCGAGTCGGCGCATGGCGCGATGATGACCGACACGGACGGCCGGGAACTCATCGACTTCGCGGGCGGGATCGGCGTCGTGAACGTCGGCCACGCGCACCCGAAGGTGGTCGCCGCGATCCAGGACCAGGCGGCGAAGTACATCCACACCTGCTTCCACGTCGCGATGTACGAGCCGTACGTCGACCTGGCGGCGCGGCTGAACGCGCTCTCGCCCGGCGACCACCACAAGAAGACGATGTTCGCGTCGACCGGCGCGGAGGCGGTCGAGAACGCCGTGAAGATAGCCCGCCACGCCACGGGCCGGCCAGCCGTCATCGCCCTCGACAACGGGTTCCACGGCCGGACGCTCCTCACGATGACGCTCACCAGCAAGGTGAAGCCGTACAAGCTCGGGTTCGGCCCGTTCGCGCCCGAGGTCTACCGGATGCCGAACGCGTACTGCTACCGGTGCCCGTTCGGCCTGAAGTATCCGTCCTGCGACGTGGCGTGCGCCGACTACCTCGAGGAGTTCTTCGTCGGGAACGTCGCGCCCGAGCAGACAGCCGCGGTCATCGCGGAGCCGGTCCAGGGCGAGGGCGGGTTCGTCACGCCGCCGCCGGAGTACTTCAAGAAGCTCCAGGCCATCTGTCAAAAACATGGCATCGCGCTCATCATCGACGAGGTGCAGACCGCGATGGGCCGCACAGGGAAGCTCTTCGCCATCGAGCATTGGGGGATCACCCCGGACATCATCACGACCGCGAAGAGCCTCGCGGGCGGTCTCCCGCTCAGCGCAGTGACCGGGCGGGCGGAGATGATGGACAAGCCGCACGTGGGTGGCCTGGGCGGCACGTTCGGCGGGAACCCCGTCGCCTGTCGCGCCGCGCTGGCGGTGCTGGAGGTGCTCCTCGGAGACGGCCTCCTCGCCAAGGCCGAGGAGCTCGGCCAGAAGGTTCGCGCCCGCCTCGACGCGCTCCAAGCGCGCTTCGAGATCATCGGCGACGTACGTGGCAAGGGTCCCATGCAGGCCATCGAGCTCGTGCGCGACCGGGAGAAGAAGACGCCCGCGGGCGAGGAGACGAAGAAGCTCGTGAAGATCTGCTACGAGAAGGGGCTTGTCCTCATCGCGTGCGGCAACTTCGGCAACGTGATCCGGACGCTCATGCCGCTCGTCATCACCGACGAGCAGCTCGACCGCGGCTTCGCCATCCTCGAGGCGGGGCTGCAGGAAATCTCTCCGGTCCGCTGACGCGACCCAAGGCCCGGCGGGGAGGAAGCCATGAAGAACAAGCGAAAGGTAGAGGCCGCCATGGCCAGTCCCGTTCCTGGCGAGGGTTCCGGAAAGGAGTCGAACCGCGAGCGTGGCCGACGCATCTCGCCGACCCCGAGGACCACGCTGCGCCGGCACGCGGGCCGGGGCTCCTACGACCGCGCCGTCATCGACGCGATCCTCGACGAGGGGCTGGTCTGCCACGTGGGCTTCAGCGAGGGTGGGCAGGCCTTCGTGCTTCCGGCCAGCTACGCGCGCGCGGGCGACCGCGTCTTGCTGCACGGCTCGGTCGAGAGCCGGATGCTGAACGCGCTCCGGGCGGGCGCGCCCGCCTGCCTGACCGTGACCATCCTGGACGGGGTCGTCCTCGCCCGCTCCGCGTTTCGCCACTCGCTCAACTACCGCTCGGTCGTGATCCTGGGGAAGGCCGAGGAGGTCTCCGAGCCGGGAGCGAAACAGGCGGCGCTCGCCGCGATCGTGGAGCACATCGTCCCGGGCCGCACAGCCGACGTCCGCAGGCCGAGCGACGCCGAGGTCGCGGCCACCATGGTGCTGTCGCTCCGGATCGAGGAGGCCTCCGCGAAGGTGCGGCGCGGCCCGCCGGTGGATCTGGAGGAAGATCGGCGGCTGCCGTGCTGGGCGGGCGAGATTCCCCTGAGCGTCGTCGCCGGGGCGCCTGTCCCCGACGCGCACGTCGCGGCGGGAACGGCGGTCCCGGGCCCTGTCGCGCACTACCGGAGAGGTGTCGCGCCGGCGCACTGCGGATGATCGACGGGCGGCAAGACCTGTCGTCGCCGATACCCACCATGCTCGCTGCGCAGCGCCCGCATCACAGGCGCTTCCAGCGCTGCCCGTCGAAGGCGGCGCGGCGCTCGCGCACCAGCTTCTCCAGTGACGCGAGGCAGCTCCTGGCCGCCACCGGGTGCATGGGGGCCGGCGTGTCGTCGTACGCCCTCGCCGTCACCTCCTCCAGCGTACCCGCCACCGAGAGCGCCTCGACCACCTTGGCCTCCCGCTCCCGGCGGTGTGCGAGGTACGCCTCGAGCTTCTGGACGGCGCCCTGGGTCGGCGGGCCGTGCGCAGGAAAGAGCGTGCGGGGGCCGAGGTCGCGCAGCCGCTCGAGCGATCTCAGGTAATCCGTCATGTCGCCGTCGGGAGGGTCGATCACGATCGTGGAGAGCGTGGAGACCATGTCGCCCGCGAGCAGCGCCCCGGTGCGTTCGTCGAGGAAGGCGACGTGACCGCGCGCGTGGCCCGGCGTGTGGATGACCCGGAAGCGCCGGTGGAGGTGATCGCCGGGGGCGAGCGGCACCGTGAACCCGATCTCGCTCTCGCGCGGGAGGCTCCGGACCACCTCCGGATGCGCGCGCAGCACGACGTCGTGACGGGCCCGCAGCGCCACCACGCCGCCCACGTGATCGCGGTGGGCATGGGTGATCCAGATCTCCCGGAGCGCGAGCCCGCCGCGGGCGAGGTCGGCGAGCACGGTCTCGAGGAAGGCCTGCTCCTCGGGGTAGGGGGAGCCCGGGTCCACGACGGCCAGCTCGCCGCCCCCGAGCTCCACGATCCAGGCGTTGGTGTGGGTCGCGGGAGGGAGGGTCGGAGTGCGCAAGGGCGCGAGGTAGAGCCCGCGCTGGAACTCGATGCGCCGCGTGATGAAGGCCTCGGTGTCGGGCGGCGCGCGCAGGAGCTCGAGGCAGGCGGGTGGGCCCGATCGCGCCAGGCACTGCACGCCCCACAGGTTCGGCGGGTGCAGGAGGACGTCGCCGCGCTCCCAGCGTTCGACCGCCTGGGCGGCGGCGACCCACTCGCCACTCTCGAGCTCGCCCGGCCACACCTCGGCCTCTTCTCCCTCGGGCATGCGGGCCAGGAACACGTGCGCGTCGTAGCGGATCGGGAAGTGGGGAGGCGTGATCCAGCGGCCGGCCGGAAGGAGGCGCGCCGCGTCGACCGACAGGCCGTGCGCGGCGAGGAGATCGCCGAAACGGAGCTCGCCTGCGAGGAGCGCCTGCCGCGCCGCCCGGCGCGCCTCCCGCGGAAGCGCGGGCCCGGTGGCGAGGAGTATGCCGGTCTCCTCGAAGATCTCGCGAGCGGCGCAGGCGGCCAGCGCAGCGCCGTCGCCCGCCAGGCCGGGCACCGGCACCCGACGGTCCTCTGCGTCGAGGCGCCCCCCTGGGAACGCGAAGAACCCGCCGGCGAAGCGCAGCGCCCCGCGCTTCACCCAGAAGATCTCGCGCCCGTTCTGCCCGGGGCGCCAGAGTATGACCGCCGCCGC
>JBGPYB010000263.1:0-3704 GCA_041493035.1 Vicinamibacteria bacterium
GACGGTGAAGTCGACGAAGCGATCGATCTTCGACCTGGCCACGCCGCCGCCGAGGCCGAGGGAGAGATCGCCCGCCTCGGCGGCGCCGATGGTCACGGCCAGAAGAACCGCGCTCAACCCCGGGACAGGACGCAAGCGCAGCGACATCGAACAGCCTCTTCCATGAAACCTACGGATGAGTGACAGACGACACCATGAGCCCAATGCATCACGTGACAGGCAGTCGAGACGGGCGCTCGCTCATGGGCGGCCCGATGGGCGCGGCCGCGCTACAGCAGCAACGTCTCACCGAAACGGGCCTCAGCGACCGGTCGGACTCGAAGTAGTGTTGACGAACGCTGCGCAGTCTTCACCTGCCGAGCCTGAAGACCAGACCCGCGTGCGCCAAGAGGTCCTTCTCCTTCTCATCCTCGACGAAGATAAGCCGGAAGTCGGCTCCGAGGCGGAACGCGACACTCCTGCTGATCTTGATGTCGACCCCGGCACCGGGCATCACGCAGAACTTTGTCTCGGAGCTTCCGTTGGATGCCCGAGCCACACCGGCCAATACCTGGACGTATGGCGTGGCGCCTTCCTTCCGAGACACAAAGCGCGGGCCGGCCTGGAAGGACATGAGGTTGAAGCTCGCAGACCCCTCGCTCTTGTGGTTCCAGCGCACGTCGGCGGCGACCGCGAAGCTCTCGTTCACGTTGATCCCGAGGGACGCAGCGGCGCCCACCGGCATGTTCGACCCGTCGCCGTTCGTGATCCGGTTGAAGCCGTACTCCAAGGAGAGATCCGCTGGCGGATACTCGGCGGCCAGAGCGGGAAACCCCGTTAGCAGGCATACGGTGCCAATGGCGGTCACCAATGGAAGTCGCATGGCTTCCTCCTCCTCACACCAATCAGAGGCCCAGCAAAGTGCTGGAGTCAATAGACCCTTTGGCTCACCTCTCGAATCCTCCCGGTCGGAGTGTCGTTCGCTCGACAAATGGGCTCAGACTGACGGCGAGTCCCATCCGGGTCTTCGCTGAATCAAAGAGCTCATTGACTCGCTCGACAGTTTGGGGCCGTGGTGTACTCGGGAGGGGCGCCCACGGCGCGCCGGAGGGCTAGCGCGCCGGCGGAGGCTCAGGCGGTGGCCTTCTCGCAGCCGGAGGTGGCGTATGCGGCATTCATGGATCCCCCCGTTCTTCTCTCTCCTCGCCCTCCTGAGCGCAGTCCAGGGGAGGGCGGAGGAAACAAACTCGGTCGCCACGGGTGATCGGGTCCGGGTGTTGGCCCCCCGCGTCGCTGAGCGGTCGATCATCGGCACGCTCCTGGGGACAAAGGGCGACGATCTCATCCTCGACGCGGCGGGCAGCCCCGATCGTGTGGTCGTGCCGCGCGCGGCGATCGCGAAGCTGGAGGTGAGCCGCGGCCGCAGGTCCAGGGCCTCGGGTGCCCTCGTTGGCGGGATCGTCGGTGCGGCGGCGGGGGGCATCATCGTTGCCGCCGCCCACAAGAAGTCCCCCCTGCACTGCCCCTCCTCGGATTTCGGCTGTGCCCTCGGCGCAGCCATGGGCGAGTCCCTTGTCGAGGTTGGGAGCGTCGTTGGCGGGCTCTTCGTAGGGGCGGTCGTCGGCTCCCTCGCGGGGGTGGCGGTCAGCCCGCGCGAGAAATGGCAGATCGTGTCGACCGAGAGGCTCTCGATCAGCCTTGCCGCTCCGGGTCCGCACGCGGCGGGCGTTACCATATCCATGCGATTCTAGAGTTCCGTGGCCACGAGGCGGCCCGGACGCCTCTCAGGCTCGGCCTCGTTGTTCCATTCTTCCCGGCGCCGTCACGCTTAAGAAGCGGGGGCCTCGTAGTGGTGAAGGTCGATGCCGGTGCCACCGACGGAAGCCTGATTTCGGTCCGGAACCTCACGAAGACCTACCACCGTGGCGGCGAGGAGATCCGGGTCCTCCAGGGGTTGAACCTCGATGTCGACAAGGAGGATTTCGTGGCCTTCATGGGGCCGAGCGGCTCGGGGAAGACCACGCTCCTCAACCTCCTCGGAGGCCTCGACGTGCCCTCCGAAGGGAGCATCACGGTCGCGGGGGACGAGATCACCCACCTGTCCCGCGGGCGTCTCACCGCGTGGCGGGCGCGCCACGTCGGCTTCGTCTTCCAGATGTACAACCTGATCCCGGTCCTCACGGCGTTTCGCAACGTGGAGCTTCCGCTGCTGCTCACGTCCCTCAATCGGAAGCAGAGGCGCGAGCACGTGGAGACGGCGCTTCGGGTCGTGGGACTCGGAGATCGCATGAGCCACTACCCGAGGCAACTCTCCGGCGGTCAGGAGCAGCGAGTGGCCATCGCGCGGGCCATCGTGGCTGATCCCACATTCCTCCTCTGCGATGAGCCCACTGGCGATCTGGACCGGAAGAGCGCCGACGACATCATGGAGCTGATCACCCGCCTCGTCGAAGACCGCGGTAAGACGGTCCTCATGGTGACCCACGATCCCAGGGCGGCGGAGCGAGCCCACGTCCTGCTCCACCTCGAGAAGGGCGTTCTCGAGGATGGAGTCAAGGGGGCGGCGTGAGATTCCTGCCTCTGCTCCTCGCGAACCTTCTCCGAAAGAAGATTCGCACGGCCCTGACCCTGGGCTCGTTCGCCGTCGCGCTGTTCCTCTTCGGGCTGCTCGTGGCCATCCGTGGAGCCTTCACCGCTGGCATCGAGCTGGCCGGCGCCGACCGGCTGATCGTGATGCATCGGGCGTCCTTCATCCAGCCGCTCCCGTTCGCCCACAAGGAGAAGCTCGCGAGGATCCCGGGCGTGCGCGACGTCGCGTCGATGTCCTGGTTCGGGGGGATCTATCGTGACCCCAAGAACTTCTTTCCGCAGTTCTCGATCGAGACCGACTCCTGGAAGCGCGTCTATCCCGAGTTTCGGGTTCCCGACGCCGAGTGGGAGTCGTTCCTTGGCGACCGGGCCGGATGCATCGTGGGAACGACGACGGCCGAGCGCTTCGGCTGGAAGATCGGAGATCGGATCCCTCTTCAGGGGACCATCTTCCCGGGCGCATGGGAGTTCAACCTCCGGGGGATCTACAAGGGCACGCGTCCCCAGGACGACACGACGCAGTTCTGGTTCCACCGGGAGTACCTCGACGAGAAGGGGCCGGCCTACTGGAAGGGCATCGTGGGCTGGTACGTCGTGCGGATCGCAGACCCCGGCACGGCAGCTCAGATGGCGAAGACCATCGATGCTCTATTCTCGAACTCGGCGTTTGAGACCCGCACCCAGACGGAGCAGGCCTTCACCACGGCTTTCGTCCAGCAGATGGGCAACATCGAGCTGCTGATTCTTGTCGTCGGCGGTGTCGTCTTCTTCACGCTCCTCCTGGTGGCCGGAAACACCATGGCGATCGCGGTTCGAGAGCGCACGGGGGAATTGGCGGTGCTCAAGGCAGTCGGCTTCTCCGACGCTTTCACCCTGCTGGTCGTGCTCGCGGAATCGCTGCTCGTCGCCGGCGTGGGTGGAGGCCTCGGCATCCTCGTCGCCAAGGGCTTCACGTCGGGCGGAGATCCGACCGGTGGTTTCCTCCCGGCCTTCTACATCGCTCCGAGCGGTGTCGTCCTCGGCTTCGTCCTTGCCGCCGTGGTGGGCCTGGCCGCCGGTGCCATCCCGGCAATCTCCGCGATGCGCCTTCGCGTCGTGGACGGCCTGAGGCGCGTATGACCGCGATCCCTTTCAGC
>JBGPYB010000256.1:0-4407 GCA_041493035.1 Vicinamibacteria bacterium
CCCATGGTCGAACTGGCGGACCTCGCCCGGCGCAAGAGCCTAAGGGTGATCGAGGACGCCGCGCAGGCCTTCGGAGCGACGTTCGACGGAAGACCCCTCGGTACGCTGGGCGATGCCGGCTGTTTCAGCTTCCACGAGACGAAGAACCTGACCTGCGGTGAGGGGGGCGCGTTGGTCCTCGGGGACGACGAGGCGTCCCGGAGGGCCGAGATCATCCGCGAGAAAGGGACGAATCGCAGCGCGTTCCTCCGCGGCGAAGTCGACAAGTACACCTGGGTTGCCGAGGGAAGCAGCTACGTGCTGTCGGACGTGCTCGGCGCGATCCTGGATGCCCAGCTCGACAAGGCCGACGAGATCGCGCAGCGGCGGGAGGCCGTGGCGGCACGTTACCGCTCGGAGCTGGCCGATTGGGCCGCGACCCGCGGTGTGCGGCTTCCCCCCGAGACGGACGCGCGGAGGTCGAACCACCACATCTTCTACCTCCTCTTCCACGACGGCGGGGCCCGCGACGGCGCCCTCCAGAGCCTGCGCGCCCACGGCGTGATGGCGGCCTTCCACTACGTTCCTCTCCACTCTTCGCCCCACGGGCAGGCGCTGGGGGCCAACCCGTGCCCGGTGACGGACCGTATCGCGTCACAACTGCTCCGCCTCCCGATCCATCCCCTCATGGAGGACCAGGCTGTCGCGCGGGTCGTGGCGGCCGTGAAGGAGTCGCTCCCGTGAGCGACCGGGGCGGCGCCCCGCTCCTGAGCCTCGTCCTCGCGTGTTACAACGAGGAGGAGGTGCTCGAGGAAAGCTTCGTGGAGATCCGCGAGACCCTTCTCGACTTCGGTGGCACCTTCGAGATTCTCTTCGTGGATGACATGAGCAAGGACCGGACTCGGGAGATCATCCGCGGAATCGTCGACCGTCATCCCGACCTCGACCTCAAGGTGATCCTCCACGAGCGGAACAGGGGGCGCGGACAGACCGTGACCGATGGCTTTCGGGCTGCCCGCGGGGAAATCGCCGGCTATCTGGACGTCGATCTGGAGGTCCACTCGCGTTACATTCCCTCCCTCGTCCGGGCGATCCGGCAAGGGGCCGACGTCGCGACCGTGCGCCGCATCTACGCCTTTCAGGTCCGGGCCCTCGATCGCTACCTTATGAGCCGCGGCTACTCCTTCCTCGTGCGCCGGGTCCTGGGCCTGGCGCTCCACGACAGCGAGACGGGCTACAAGTTCTTCAACCGGGCGAGGGTCTTGCCCGTCCTGGACGAGATCCGGGACGGCGGCTGGTTCTGGGATACAGAGTTCATGGCGCGGGCTGCCCGTCGTGGTCTGACGATCCGCGAGATTCCCGGTGCGTACGTGAGGCGTTGGGACAAGACCTCGAAGGTCAGCGGTGTGCGGGACTCCATCCGGTACTTCGGGAAGCTTTGGAGGTTCAGGCGTGAACTGCGACGGGGCGGGCCATGAAGGCCCTTCGTGAGATCGGCCTCGGCCCCGCGGCGCGATTCGGCTTCTTCACCCTGGCGATGATCCCCTATCGTCTTGCCCTCTTCCCGCAGGTCCGATCGCCGCTCCTCCGCCTCCTCGGCGCGCGGATCGGACGCCGGACCATCCTCCACGACGTGCGCTTCTTCAACCTCTATCGTCGCGGTCTGTCGGGGCTCTCGATCGGCGACGACTGCTTTCTTGGCGACGAGTGCCTTCTGGATCTCGCCGAGGAGGTGCGCCTCGAACGCCAGGTCACCCTCGCTGAGCGGGTGTTGGTGCTGACCCACAGCAACATGGGCTACGCGGACCATCCCCTCCAGCCTCACTTCCCTCCAAAGGCGGCGCCGGTCCTCGTGCGTGAGGGATCCTTCATCGGCGCTCAGGCGACGATTCTGCCGGGGCTGACCCTCGGTCCTCGGGCGTTCGTCGCGGCCGGGAGCGTGGTCACCGAAGACGTCCCGGAGGCCACCGTCGTGGCCGGCGTGCCGGCGCGGGCGATACGGACTCTCGTCTAGTCCTAATTCTAATTGAGGGCGTGGTCCCCAGGCAGTCGAGGTGTGATGTACGTCCGCCCGGGGTCCTGAACCTCCAACTGGCCGACCTCGTCACGGCCGACCTCGGTCCCCACGACCTCGCCTACTGCATTGGCGTGCTGCACCCCTTGCGCGATCCCGAAGCAGGCTTCGCGTCGGTCCTGCGCCGGCGGGAGTTTCCACTGCTGGGTCTACTCCCACGAGGGCAACGCGCTCGTGCGGCACGGGGTGGATTTGCTCCGTAGGATCCCTCGTTGATCCACCGCCATCAAGCCCAGCCATTGCGAGAGCAGCGCCAGAAAGACGCTCCCGTCGATCGAGAGCGCGATGTGGGTGGGGCGAATCCAGTAATTCGGATAGACGAGGTAGAGCGCCGACGCTAGCGCCGCTGCCGATGGAAAAGCCGGCCACAGGCGCCGGAGGAGCAGGAGCACGAGCACGCCATTGGCCAGGTGAACGGCCCCCATGAGCACGTGGGAGCCCGCCGGGCTTCCGGCCAGGAGGGGGGGGGAGGAGGCCCGCGAGAGGACGGCCCTGACCCGATGCCAGGGCCACCAGCGCGCTAGGCCCGCCTGTGAGGTGCAGGTACCAGGAGGGCCAATCGTCGTAGTAGATACCCAGGCGCCTCACGTAGGCCCCGAAGCTTGCCGTCGCGACGACCAGAACGAGGGCAATCCCGGCGGCCAGCCCGCTTCTCGGTGAGGAGTCCGCGCTTGCCATTGGTAGATCCTAGCCTGTTCTCTCTTGCGGTCGCCCGCAGAGGCTTGAGCAAGACCCGGGTCGACCACGAAGTGGAGCAGGCCAGGTGAGGGTTCCTTCACCACGCAAGAGCTACGGGGGAGACCCATTGCTCAACGATGCCACGTCCACGCGGAGGTGAGACACTGCAATGCCCAACGGGCGAGTGTCGTCCGACCGTCGCCACACGTCCACCGGGCGCACGGGCGGCTCACGCGAGACGAGCCGAAGGGCGTTGTACCCCGGCTTCAAGAGAAGGGCAAGCGTCACGGGACGCGGCGCAACCTCCACGGCTAGCGTCGCGACTCGCGCGTCGCCCAACAAGGCATCGACCGTTCTGGAGCCGGCCACGCTTCGGAGAGTCGCGCTCATTCGCACCTGGCGCGGTTCGGCATCGAGGAGGGACAGCGTGAGGGTCCCCTCGCCGTCCGCCCACCGTTGCACCCCGGAGGTCCCCTCCTTCGGGTGGAAGCCAGGCCCGAAGCCGACAACCACCCCCTGCCGCTCGCTTGCAGGCACTTTCGGGACTTTGTAGGCTCGGAGATGACCATCGTCCCAGACGATGGTCTCTCGCGGCAGGATGCGGTCCAGCGTGTCCTCCTCGAGGTCGCGCCGCCCGCCGACGTCGTTGTGAAGCACGACGTACCGGATGCCGTAGAAGTCGAGCACCGCCCATGCCCTGGTCGGCTGGTCCACGACGTCGGGCTCCGTGAGTCCGATGATCTCGCTCTGCGTCGCGGTCCAGAGTTGCTTGATCGGCGGGACCCCTTCGACGAGGGGGTCGGGTATGTGGCGGGACACGTAGCCACCAAGGATCGGCCGACCGTGCGCCGTGGCGTGGTACATGGCCTTGGCGATCCTGTCGCCCGGGATCTCGAATACGGCGCCGGGCGGAGCCTCGGCAAGGGTGGCGTAGAAGGCACTGATCTCGGTGCTCGCCAGTTTGCGGAGGCCAGGCCACCACTCGAGGAGGGCCAGGAGCAGGGCCAATGTGGCCGGTAGGGTCAGAGTCTTGGGGCCAGGCCACCACGCCGCGCCCCAGGTACCCCGCGAGCGAAGACCCTCTACGCCCCACGAGGCGAATATCGACTGCGCGATCGAGGCCAGGAAGAAGAAGCGGAAGGGCACCCGCGGAATGCTGCCGAAAGGGAGGGCGCGAATCCAGTTGTAGGGAAGGATCGGGAGTTCCCATTGCTGCTGACCGACCTTCAGCGATATGCCCAACGCCAGGGCGAAAGCCGCGGCCCCGGTGGCCAACCAAAGGGCGCGCCGACCCACTGCGTGTCGGAGGCCAAACACCGCCAGGAGGGTCGCCACGTACCCGAGCGTGACGCAATTGCGCTCTTGGCCGCCCCCCAGCATGGGGTTGAGGGCGTTCGGCAGAACGAGGCCGAGAACGTCAAGAGAGCTGGCGGCGACTGTGGCCCGGGGCGCTTCGGCGAAGTGCGTGGTCGAGGCGAGGCGCAGCGTAGGGACCAGGATCGGTGCGAGGAAGAGGAGCGTCAGAGCACTGGACGCCGTGAGCCGCCCGGCGAGGGAACCGAGGCCGCGCCAGTCCCGAAACCGCGCCAGCCGAGCCGAATCGATAGCGACGGTCAGGAAAGCAAAGGCAAGAAAGTCCAGTGTCTGATACCACGACACGACCATGAGAACCGCAG
>JBGPYB010000169.1:0-9897 GCA_041493035.1 Vicinamibacteria bacterium
AGCATGCCGCTCATCAGCATGTTCCACCAGAGCCAGTTGCCCGCGATGCCGTAACTCGCGACGAGGCCCGTGACCGCCAGCGGCGTGTCGGCGGCGAACGTCGTCGCCACCATGGACGTGCCCGCCAGCCACCAGCTCACGCTGCGGCCCCCGACGAAGAAGTCCTCGGTGGAGCGTGTGGCTCGCCTCCGATAGTAGAGGCCGATGGCGATGTTCGCGAGGAAGTAGATCGCGATCGCGATCCAGTCCAACCAGTTCAGTCGCATTCCCGAGCCTCCACAGGGCAGCGCGCCCGCAAAGCGCCGTGCCGACGGAAAACTAGCTGGGGCGAGTCCGTCCGAGGCAGACGGACCCCGTCCCGCCGATGAGGGCGACCCCCCATCCTTCGGGCGTGCCCGACGCGAGGACCAGCTCGGAATCGTTCACGACGATGAAGCTCCGCGCGATCCCCTGGGCCTCGCTCATCGAGTCAGGGTCACTTTCTTCAAGCCGCGAGGAGCGTCGGGCGTGAGGCCTCGCGCGCGTGCCAGATCCCCCGCGAAGAGCTGCCCCGGAACCACCGCCACCATCGGCGACAGCCACTCGGGGACGTCGGCCGGGAGCGCCAGGAAGACGTCGGCGCTCGCGAGCAGGGCCGGAGAGTCGGAGATGGCGACGAGCGGAGCGCCGCGCTCGCGAGCCAGGCGCACCACCTCGTTCAAGTCGTCGAAGGAACGACTCGTGGGCGCCACCACCAGGACCGGCAGGCCCTCCTCGAGGAGCGCGACCGGCCCGTGGAGGAAATCGGCCGAGGAGTACGCCTCGGACATGACGTAGCAGGTCTCCTTGATCTTCAAGGCGACCTCGAACGTCGTGGAAAGGTTGTAGCCGCGTCCCACCACCACGAGACTCCTGACGTCGCGGAGCGCCGCCATGTCCCGCGGATCACCTGAGTGAAGATCGAGGGCGGTGGCAACGTGGGTCGGAACCCGCGCCAACTCCTTCCACCGAGCCTCGTCCGCCTCGATGCCGGCGCTCAGCATCGCAAGGGCCAGCAGTTCCGCGGTGTAGGTCTTCGTCGCGGCTACAGCTTGCTCCGGACCCGCGTGGAGCGGCAGCGAAAAGGCGGCGGCGTGAGCCAGGGGCGAACCAGGGTCGTTCGTGATGGCCACGGTGACCGCCCCTTGCGCGCGCCCCGCACGCACGACGGCCACAACGTCCGGGGACTGGCCCGACTGGCTGATGCCGATGACGACAGCGCTCTCCAGCCGTGGCGCCGCGTCGTAGTGCGTGAAGAGCGACGGCGCCGAGGAGGCCACCGTCAGACGATTGTGGATGCCGAAGAGGTACTGGCCGTACCGGGCCGCGTTGTCCGAGGTGCCCCGTGCGGCGATCATCGCGAAGCGGGGGCCGTGAGTCCGGATGGCGATGGCGGCGGCCTCGGCTGCGGCACGCCCCCGATCGAGAAGGCGGGCCAGGGAGTCGGGCTGCTCGCGGATTTCCCGCTCGAAGAGCTGGGTCACTCTCAGGGCCTCAGCGGAATCGCGTGAACGGCGAAGGGGGGAAGCCGGGGGCATGTCGGCTCCCCCCCTCCTTTACGGGCTTGGGAGATGAAGTGGAGGCGAGTGAGCCCTGATCGGCCCTCAACGAATATTCGTGATGCGTGTTTCGGAGGACGTCCATGGGCTTGGATCTCAGCTTAGTGGTAATGACCGGTCATAATCATAAAGGTCTCTGATTCCCTGTCAAGCCTAAAGAACAGAAGGGAAAAAATAGGTGCGCAGGGGGAAACGGCACGAACGGGATCCTTGACCACGGGGGCGCCTTGGCATAACCTCTCGGCCACGCTCAGGTTCTCGATCGATGCTTGACCGCAACAGCCCTACGCCGCTTCACGCTCAGCTCAAGGCCGTCATGGACGAGCGCATCGAGTCCGGGGCGTGGCCTCCCGAGAGCCAGGTTCCTTCCGAGCGAGAGTTGTGCGAGCAGTTCCACGTAAGCCGCATCACGGTCCGACAGGCACTCCACCAGCTCGTCAGCAGCGGCCGGCTCGTCCGGATCCACGGGCGCGGCACATACGTCGCGACGTCTCCCCTCAAGAAGCAGCTCCTCCCCCTCGTGGGCTTCTCCGAGGACATGCTGGCGCGCGGCCAGACGCCCGGGGCGAGAGTCCTGCGGTTCGAGTCGACCACCGCGTCCCTCGCCGTCGCGCAGGCACTCCAGCTCGCGGCCGGCGAAGGAATCTTCCTGCTCCGGCGGTTGCGATTGGCCAACGGACGTCCCATGGCACTGGAGACCGTGCACCTGCCGGAGAAACTCTTCCCTGGGATACTCACGGAAAGCCTCGAGGACCGCTCCCTCTACGCCCTGCTCCGACAGAAGTACGGCATCCAGCCCGGCCGAGCGCTCTTGCAGTGCACGGCTGCGCCGTGCCCGGTGGCCGACGCCAAGGTGCTGGACCTCCGCCGCGGAAGCCCCGTCTTGCAGATCCAGCGGACGACGTTCAACGACCGGGGGCTCCCCTTCGAGTATCTGGAATCGTACTTCCGCGGCGACCGCTACGTGTTCTACGCAGAGTTGCAGAACGACAACGTAAAGGTCCGCACGACCCTGGGCTGACGACGCTCCTTCACGACGACGTTTCGATTGCATGGCGGCCGGCGGTGAATCACCGTGCCTTGCCCCAATTCATCGCCTGAGTGCGTCTCGGTCGCCTCACGAGTCCGATCTGCCTCATGGCGACCTCCTGGATTGTGGACAGATCCGTTGCTCATGACGCGTAAACGGGCAGGAAGACCTCTCACATCTTTTTCCGGCTCATCCGCCGCAGCGTCTGGGACGCGATGAGGGACCCGTTGGCTCCCGACGCCGAAAGATCGACGGGGGCTCGTCGCGTGCCGCGCGGCTCTGCCGAAGCCGACACCCGCTGGCACGGCCGTCCGGCCCGCGTTGGCCCCCCGAAGACGCCCCGGGACTCCGACCGTCGCAGCCCTTGGCCCCGCCGGGTGACAGTGTTTTCGCCTCGTTGACGCGTCAGGAGTGTGGGCACACGCCGGTCGCGATGCCGATAAGGCCTGGGTTGGCCAGCAACATATTGAAAGGGCACGGGTTCTCAGCTGCGACCGGCCAAAGGGGCGGACTATGAGCAGCAGAGGCGAGAGATCAGGCGTGGGGACGTCGTTTCCGCGCCAGGGAGAGGCTAGGATCTGCACCCTCCGCCGAGCGTTAGTGAGGCACCCGACGTGAACGTCAAGCGGGCTGATGACGACGACCTCACGCCCCAGAACTGGGCTCGCGTCAAGGAGCTGTTCCAGGAGGCCCTCGAGCGGGACCCGGCGGTCCGCCCGGCGTTCGTCGCGGACAGGTGCGCCGGAGATGCGGCCCTGAGGAAGACCGTGGACGCGCTCCTCGCGGCCCACGATGAGGCGGGCGATTTCCTCGAGACTCCAACCGAGGTCGGCCGGATGGCGGCGGGCTTCCTCGGTGGCGGTGAGCCGACTCGGGCCCTCGCCATCGGCAGCCGGCTCGGGCCGTACGAGGTGTTGGCCCTGCTCGAAGCGGGAGGCATGGGCGAGGTCTATAGGGCCCGCGATGTACGCCTCGGCCGCGACGTGGCCGTCAAGGTCTTGCAGGCGCACTACTTGAAGGACCCCGATCGGCTGCAACGCTTCGAGTCCGAGGCCCGGACCGCGGGCGCCATCAGCGACCCGAACATCATGACGGTCTTCGATGTCGGCTGGGCCCATGGAAAGCCTTACCTCGTCTCCGAGCTGCTGGAGGGCGAGACCCTGGGCCGCCGCCTCCGGGGCGGGCGCCTCGGCGTCCGCGAAAGCGCGGAGTGCGCCGCCCAGATCGCCCACGGCCTCGCCGCGGCCCACGAGAAGGGCATCGTCCATCGCGATCTGAAACCCGACAACGTGTTCCTCACGAAACAGGGCCCCGTGAAGCTTCTCGATTTCGGCGTCGCGAAGCTGATCCATGGCGCGCCCGAGGAGATGAGTCCAGCCGCGCCCGGAGGCGGACGGACCGAAAGCACCCTCATGGGAACGCCGGGCTACATAGCACCCGAACAGCTGGAGGGAAAGGCCGTGGACCACCGGGCGGACATCTTCGCCCTCGGCGCCGTCCTGTACCGGATGCTCACGGGGCGGTCCGCCTTCACCGAAGAGACCACCGTCGAGGGCCTGCGAGCCACCCTGACCCACGAAGCCCGGCCGTTCTCCTCCGCGGACGCGGTGCCGGCGGCTCTCGAGCGCCTGGTCCGGCGATGCCTGGAAAAGCGGCCGCAGGACCGCTTCCAGTCCGCCCACGACGTCCGCGTCGCCTTGCAGGAATTTATCGGGGCGCCCGGCTTTCTCGGCCGGCACCGGGCCTGGCTCGGCGGGATCGCTGCCGCGGCCGCGCTGTTCTGCGCGCTCTTGTTGTTCGATCTGGGACGCTCCGGAACTCGAAAGCGCGGGCTCTTGTCAGGCCCCACGCGCTCGCTGGCGGTGCTGCCCATCGAGAACACCTCCGACGGCGCCGACCAGGACTACTTCGCCGATGGCATGACCGATGCGCTCATCGCAGAGGTCGGCCGCACCCACACCAAGGGCCTGCGGGTCATCTCGCGCGCTTCAGTCATGCCCTTCAAGGGGAGAAAGGCGGGCCTGACGGAGATCGGGCGCCAGCTCGGAGTGCACACCGTCGTCCAAGGCACCGTCCGGCGGACCGGACAGCAGGTGCGGCTCGCCGTTCAACTCGACCGGGCCGCCACGGGAGAGCGCCTGTGGACAGGCACGTACGAAGGGCGGATGAACGAGATCGGCGCGCTCCAGCGCGAGGTCGCGAGTGCGATCGCGACGGAAATCGCACCGGCGGACCAGCCCTCTCGCCCCCTCCTCCGCCGCCCTGAGCCACAGAGCGTCGCGGCCTACGAGGCCTATCTTCGAGGCCGCTACTACTGGAACATGCGGTCGGAGGAAGGTGTCGCCAGGGCCATCGACCAGTTCAACCACGCCCTCGAGTTGGATCCCCTCTATGCCCAGGCGTACACGGGCCTCGCCGACGCGCTCGTGACGCTCGGCGACATGCTGTACCTCATGCCGTCCAAGGACGCTTTCGCGAGGGCCGAAGCGGCCAGCTTGCGCGCGCTCGACCTGGATCCGTCCCAGGCGGAGGCCCACGCGACCCTCGGCCATCTGCGCATGCACGCATGGCGTTGGGCCGAGGCGGAGCGGGAGTTCCAGAGCGCCATCGATCTCAATCCCGGCTACGCCACCGCGCACCATTGGCGCGCGTTCAACCTTGCCTCCATCGGCCGGCCCGATGAGGCCATCGCCGCGATCGAACGAGCGCAAGAGCTCGATCCCCTGTCGCTCGTCATCAACACCGATCGGGCACAGATACTCTTCTTCACGGGCCACCCTGACGACGCCATTGCGCAGTGTCGCAAGACGTTGCAGATGGGACCCAATTTCGCCGAGGCGCGACGCATCCTGTTCCTCGCCTTGCAGCGCACTCACCGCGACGAAGAAGCGCTCCGCGAGCTCGGAACCTTCTACCGGATGCCCGACGGAGGCCCGGGTGCCAGCGTGGGTTGGGCCTACGCGGTGCTGGGCCGGCGCGCCCAGGCCGTGGCGGTGCTGAAGGAGCAGGAACAGCGGCCCCAGAAACAATTCGTGCCGCCGTACAACCTCGCGGTGATCCACGCCGGCCTGGGTGAAGTCGACCGCGCGTTTTCCCTGCTCGACGACTCCGTGACCACCAACGACACCGAGAGCATGATCCTTCCCGTCGACCCACGGCTCGACGCCCTGCGCGGCGACCCCCGGTTCGCAGTCCTCCTTCGTCGCATGGGGTTGCCGCTGCACTGAGCGAGCCGGCGGCCCGGGTTTGTCCTACACTCTTCGATGTGCCGACCACCCGCAGGTCCGAGGCGCCGCCGCAAGGGGAGGTCACCCGACTGCTCCAAGCCTGGCGGGGCGGGGACGAGACGGCCCGAGATCGTCTGATCCCGTTCGTGTACCAGGAGCTGCGAAGGCGAGCGGCAGGCTACCTTCGTCACGAACGCCGCGGTCACACGTTCCGGCCCACCGATCTCGTGCATGAGACCTATCTGCGCTTGTGCGCCCAGAACGCCGGGTGGGAGAACCGGGAGCAGTTCTTCGGTGTCGCTTGTCGTCTGATGCGGCGGATACTGGTGGACCACGCCCGCGCCAGGCTCGCGCGGAAACGGGACGGAGGCTTGCGCGTGACACTGTCCGCCATTCCTGACGGATCGCCTGCGGCTGAGCCCGATCTCCTCGACTTGGACGCGGCCCTCGACGAGCTGGCGGCCCTCGACGAGGCCCAGGTACGTCTCGTCGAATTGCGCTTCTTCGGCGGCCTCAGCGTCGAGGAGACGGCGGAGGCCATGGGCATCTCGCCCGCCACGGCGCACCGCGAGTGGGTGACGGCGAAGGCGTGGCTGTTCCGGCGGCTCGAGAGCAACCGAACGACGCCCGGCTGAATCGAGGCGTTTCGGCGGCACGTTGACGTGACCGCTTCGGGCGAGATCAGCCACGCGGTGACGAAGGCCTACCAGCTCGCGTGGACGAGCGGCCGGATCAGGTCGTCGTAGACGCCCCGAACCCCATCCATCACCGCGGGATCGAGTCGAGGCAAGCCGGCGGCGGCGACGTTGTCCTGAGCCTGCGCCGGCGTCTTGGCACCCGGGATGGCGCACGTGACCGCTTCGAACATCAGGATCCACCGCAGGGCGAACTGCGTCATCGTCATCCCCTCGGGCTTCAGGGCGCGGAGTCGCTCCACGGCCTCCAGGCCGATGTCGTATGGGACGCCCGAGAACGTCTCTCCCTTGTCGAAGGCCCTTCCTTCGCGGTTGAAGGTCCGGTGGTCGTCGGGAGCAAAGACGGAGGAAGCGCTCAGCTTTCCCGTCAAGAGTCCGCTCGCCAGAGGGACACGAGCAAGGATCGCGACACCTCGGCTTCTCGCTTCGCTGAAGAAGCGCTCGGCCGGCTTCTGGCGGAGCATGTTGAAGATGATCTGGACGCTCTGCACGCCCGGCTGGCGGATCGCGCGGAGGGCCTCGTCCACCGTCTCGACGCTCACGCCGTAGGAGCGAAGCTTCCCGGCGGCAACGAGGTCGTCAAGGATGCCGAAGACCTCTGCGCTGTCATACACCGCGGTGTGGGGGCAGTGGAGCTGCAAGACGTCCAGCGCTTCGACCTCGAGGTTCACGAGGCTGCGCTCGATCCAGGCCGTCAGGTTTTCTCTGGTGTACCCTTCGGGGGTCTGCTTCGGCAGTCGGCGACCTGCCTTCGTCGCTACGAAGATGCGTTCTCTCGGACGCTCGCGGCGCAGGCGCGCGATGAGGCGCTCGCTCCGGCCGTCACCGTAGACGTCGGCCGTGTCGATGAAGTTGGTGCCCGCGTCGATGGCCATGTGGAGGGCGCGGAGCGACTCGTCGTCGTCCACGGCCCCCCAACTGCCGCCGATGGCCCACGCACCGAAGCCGATGGCCGAAACCCGCATGTCGGTGCGACCGAGCTGATGAAGCTGCATGGTGGCTGACGACGGCCGGTCTAGCTGTGTCCCCCGGGATGCTCGCATCCAGGGAAGCTCGTGAAGAACATGCTCCCCGTGTATCCGAGCTCCCTGAGGCCGATCTCCGACGAGTAGTAGGCGCCGGCAATCCACCCCTTCAGGTCGTCGAACCGGTCGCGGAACGTCAGCGGGCCCGTTGGCGGGGCCGGCGCGCCTCTCCCCCGGTGGGGTTCGCGGGAAGCCTGCCCCGTCGACGCCACGGTGAGCAACTCGATCTGCTGCGTCTCGGTCAGGGACTTCCACGGGTGGTTGTAACGCGCGATCGATTCGCCTTCGAACACGCCCAAGGCGTTCAGGAAGCCGCGCTGGCTGTCCTGAGTGTCGACGGCGAGAAGCTGGTCGATGAAGCCGGCGACGTTGGCCTTTCCGGAGCCGGGGACGATCCGCTCCGCGAGAGAGGCCAGCGTGTCGAACTGGTGGTGATCCAGAAACTCGGGCTTCGCCCCGGCGGCGCTAGCCTTCGCATCGGCGGTCGCAACTTTCGCGTGATCCTTGAGGTGCTGCTGGATCGGGTGTGCATCCGCAAGGCCGGGTATCGCCAGCCCGGCGCCAACGCCGCCGACGAGTCCCTGGAGGATCTGGCGCCGGCCGAATCCCTGGCTCTTGGCGTCATCGATGACCGGGAGCTTGACCTTGTCGCCCATGGATCCCTCGCTTGGGTGAAGCCGACCGCTCGCGGAGGCTAGCACGCCGCCGCCGGCCAGACAACGCCTCCTACAGCCCTGCCGGCCGCATTGCTGGAGGGCCCCCCTCAGTGACCTTGGGCCCGGATCCATTCGATCGCGCTGAGTACCTGTCGGTTCAGCTCCGCCTCGCTGCCGCTGAACCGGTGGTCGCTGGCCTCGATCAACTTGAGCTGCTTCGGCTCCAGGGCCCGGTCCATCACCTGGCGGATCTGGTCCACGGGAACGAACTCGTCCTTGGTCGAATGAATCGCGGCGATGGGCAGCGGCGCGACGTTGCCGATCACATCGGCCGCGCTGAAGAGGGGTTCCTTGGGGACGCCCTTGGTCACGTAGATGATGGAGTCCCGGAAGCGCCACCCCAACTCGTTCTTGTCGGGCAGCCCGAGAACGAGGATACCGGCCACCTTGCCCTTGATGCCGTCGGCGGTAGCGGCCAGCACCGTCAGGCCGGCCCCTTCCGAAACGCCGACGAGGATCGGTGGCGCGCCGGACCCGCGAGCCGCGAAGCTCACGAGGGCCGCGAAGTCGCCGGGCACATCGGCCGTGCTCAAGGTCGTCTCGCCCTTCGTGAAGCTGGAGAGGTAGGCCTTGCTATCAAGACCGACGACGAAGTAGCCCTTGCCGGCGAGGAACTCAGCGACGTACGGGCCCAGGTGTATCCAGCCGCCGTCGCCGCTCGCGACCACGGCAACGGGACCGCCTCGAGCGCCGTACAGGCGCAGGTTCTGGGCCTCGCCACGAATCATCAACGTCTCCGCCCTGGGCGTCGCGGCGGCCGCCGGCGGCACCAGAAAGGCCGTCACGAGCACGGCGACCCAGGATATTCCTTGCGCAGGACCGTTCATTGGATGAGTGCCTCGGGCGATCACGCTATCGCTTGACCAGGAATTGCCACAAGCCCCCCGATCCGTGGACCAGCGTCATCGCCACGGCGATCCGCGGCAGGTCGGAGCCGCGAGGGTAGACGAGGTACCGCCCCTCCCAACGCGGCGCGAACTTCTTCTTGAACTGGAACAGGTTCTTGTAACCGTAGAAGCGGTTCAGGTTCTCGAACAGAAGGGCCACGCCGCGGTCGAGAGGGCCGCGCGGCGTTCCCACGTTGGCGAGGGGCGCATTGGCGAGGCTGGCCTCCCGAAAGCCTTCGTTCTTGAGTGCCAGAAGCGACTCGGCGAGCAGCAGGTCCATGGTCCCCGAGGCCGCGTCGCGGCGTTTGCGCATCAGGTCCACGACGGCCGCCTGTCCATCCTCGTACAGGAGCCACGTGCAGAAGGCGTCCACGCGCTCGGCCGAGGAGCAGACGAACACGCGCGCGCTGTCGAGGGCTTCCAGCGAGAAGCGCCCAAGGGTGAATCCCATTTCGCTCAGGCGCTTATCGGCCAGCCACTCTTCCGAGATCTCCTCGAGCTGCTCGTCGATGGCGTCGGAAGCGCCTTGATCTCGCCTGTAGGGCCGGATGGTGAGGCCGGCGCGCGTCACTTTGTGGGTCAGGGCACGCAGAGCGGCCCGCTTGCCGCCCGCCAAGCTGAAGCCAGACAGGTCGATGAGGGCTTCTTCCGCGATCTTCAGAGAGCGCATGCCGAGGCCGTGATAAACGGGAAGGTTGACCTCGGCCGCCTCGTAGACACAGGGTGTCCATCCGTTGCGG